>NZ_CABVGP010000004.1:300000-477774 GCF_902497555.1 Amycolatopsis camponoti
TGGTGCACAGCCCGTTCGGCGGCGGTCTGCCGCGGCAGCATGTCGGCCAGGAACTCTTCGGCGGGTGCTGGCATGATGACTCCAATACAGTCGGACTGTTTTCAATACAGTGAGGATGTATCGGATGAGTGGGCCCGTCAAGCGTCGCTACGACTCGAGCCGGCGGCAGGAGCAGGCGAAGGAGAACCGGCGGCGCATCCTGAGCGCGGCACACGACCTGTTCGTCACGAAGGGTTACGGCCGGACGACCATCGCCGACGTCGCCGCCGAGGCCGGGGTCGCGCCCGAGACGGTCTACTCGGCGTTCAAGAACAAGCCGGCGCTGCTGCATCGGACCTGGGACGTGACCGTCGGCGGGGACGACGAAGACGTGCCGATGCTGGAGCGACCGCCGTTGCGGGCCCTGTTCGCCGAGCCCGACCTGCGGACCCGGTTCGCGGCGTTCGCGATCGTCAACACCGCGGCGATGCGGCGGACCGCGCGGCTGCACCTCGCCGTGCGCGGTGCCGCGGCCAGTGATCCCGCGGCGGCGGCGATGCTCGCCGAGATCGACCGGCAGCGGCTGGAGAGCATGGGCGGTCACGCGCGCGAGGCGGCGGCCACCGGCCGGCTGGCCGTCTCCGAAGACGAGTGCCGCGACGTGCTGTGGTCCACGACGGACGGGACGCTGTGGCACCGGCTCGTCGAGTGTCAGGGGTGGTCCGACGAGCGGTACGCGGCCTGGCTGGGCCGGCTGTGGGTGTCGTCGTTCGTGGTAACCTTCGGTTGAAACTTCAACCGATTCGCGTGCCGCGCGGGGAGCCCCGATGTCGATCTTTCGCCTGAACCACGCCGTGCTCTACGTCCGGGATCTGGCCGAAAGCGTCGCGTTCTACCGGGACGTCCTGGGCTTCGACTACATCGAAGGCGGCGACGTGCACCGCGGCGCGGCGTTCCTGCGCGCGCCCGGGTCGACCAACGACCACGACCTCGGCCTGTTCGAACTCGGCTCGCACGCCGCGGCCTCGGGTGCGGGACAGACTTCGGTGGGGCTGTACCACCTCGCGTGGGAGGTCGACACGCTCGGCGACCTCGACCAGCTCGCCGGCCGCCTCGCCGAGGCCGGCGCACTGGTGGGCTCGTCCGACCACGGCACCACGAAGTCCTTGTACGCCAAGGATCCCAGCGGGCTCGAGCTCGAGGTCGTCTGGATCATCCCGCGCGAGCTGCTGACCGACGACGACCGGGCCAAGACCGGGCGGCTCGACCTCGCGGCGGAGCTGGCGAAGTACGGTCCCGACGCACGCAGCGGCGTCGGGATCTCGCGCCCCTAGGCCGGCACGCGGTCCCGCGCCGGCTCGGAAGTCCGTTGCAGGGCGGGGAGGTTGCCGAGCGCGAAGCGGCCGGGGCCGACGAACGCGACCACGAGCAGGCTCCAGCAGAACAGGGTCGCGGCCTCGCCGCCGTTCTGGATCGGGAACAACCCGTTCGGCAGGTGCGCGGTGAAGTAGGCGAAGGCCATCGAGCCGGAGCCGAGCACGGCCGCCGTCCGGGTGCCGAGGCCCAGGCAGACCAGCGTGCCGCAGACGAGCTGGATCACCGCGGCCCACCACCCGGGCCACGCCCCGACGACGGCGGGAGCCTTCGCGCCGAAGAGGCCGAACAGCGTTTTGAGGCCGTGGCAGGCGAACAAGAAGCCGATGACGATGCGGTAGAGACCGATGACGTGGTCGCGGGCCGGGTCCAGGCGGTGCATGGTGCCTCCGGTGTGCGGGAGCGGGCGGCATCGAACCGGCCGGCGGGGCGGCCGGCCACGGGGGATTCGGTGGTCCCAGATATACCGCTCGTGAGAAGGTGACACACCCCCCGAAAGTTGCTTAACCGGTTTTCTCCGGCAAAGTGCCAGAGTGGTCTATACCTCTGCGTTTACCTTGTGGTAGCAACGGAATCCGCCAGATGGGTGATCTTCCTATTCTGGTCCAGACCAGTTTCGCGGCTGGTCCGTGTTTCGCTTTTGTTTCCGAATTTTGTCGCCCGGAAATATTCGTCGGGCAGCTGTGCTCGTGGTGCCTGGTGGACCGGATCGGGCCGCTCGGGGTGTGTCCGGGAGGTTGTGACGAACCCGGCACGAACATGTTCGTCCCGAACGTGCTCGTAACGAACATGTTCGCTACAGTGGAGCCATGGCTCCGGAAAGCACCTACAACCGCCGGGAGCGTCCGGCGAAACCGGCGTTGACCCGCGAAGGCATCGTCGCGACCGCCGTCGCCCTCCTGCGCGCCGAGGGCGTCGAGCGCGTCACCATGCGCCGGCTCGCCCAGGAGCTGGACACCGGCGCGGCTTCGCTCTACGTGTACGTCAAGGACACCGAAGAGCTGCGCGCCGCGATGCTCGACGAACTGCTCGCCGAGGTCGGCTTCGACGGGGTGGGGGACTGGCGTGAGCGCCTGTGGGCGGTGCTGGACTCCTATCGGTCGGTGCTGTTCGCGCAGCCGAGCCTCGCCCGCGTCGCGCTGGTGACCCGGCTGAGCGGACCGCACTACCTGGCCGTCGTCGAGGCGGTGCTCGCGCTGCTCGACGAGGGTGGCATGGCGCCCGGGCAGGCCGCCTGGGCGGTCGACGTGCTGTTGTTGACCGCCACTGCGACCGCCGTCGAACACGGCACCCGCCGCGAGAAGCCGGGCGCCGCCCGTGAACACGAGGTCATGGTCGAGTCCGTGGGCACCGCTTCGGCCGACACCCACCCGCACATCGCCGCGCTGGCCGCCGACTTGGTGTCCGGCCCCGGCCCCGCTCGCACCCGGTGGGCGTTCGACGCACTGCTCAACGGCGCGCTCGCCACCCCGCGACCCGAACCCGAGGAGACCCGATGACCGGGATCGCCGTCGTCGGCGGCGGCCTGGGTGGCCTGACGCTGGCCCGCGTCCTGCACACCCGCGGCATCGACGCCACCGTCTACGAGCTCGACGCCTCGCCGGCCGCCCGCGACCAGGGCGGCACCCTGGACCTGCACGAAGAGTCCGGGCTGCGCGCCCTCGCCGAAGCCGGGCTCCTCGACCGGTTCCGCGCGGTCGCCCGGGAAGAAGGCGAGGCGCTGCGGATCCTGGACCGGCACGGCGTCGTCCGGTTCGAGGAGACCGCCGAAGAGAGTGGTGGTACCCGGCCCGAGGTGGATCGCGGTGCCCTCAAACGGATCCTGGTCGAATCGCTGCCGTCAGGCGTCATCCGCTGGGGCACCAAGGTGACGGCGGTGTCCGCCGGCCGGCTTGTCCTGCGCACCGGCGAGGTCGTCGAAGCGGATCTGGTCGTCGGCGCGGACGGCGCGTGGTCGAAGGTCCGGCCGCTGTTGTCGGCCGCCGTACCGGTCTACTCCGGACTGTCGTTCGTGGAGGCCCACCTGTCCGATGTGGACGAACGAAACCCGGCGGCGGCCGCGCTCGTCGGCCAGGGATCGATGTTCGCGCTGGCCGGCGGGAAGGGCCTGATCGCCCAGCGCACCGGCGGCGGCCGGATCCGCGTGTACGCCGCCGTCCGGACCGAAGACCCCGCCGAGGCCGCGGACCTGGCCGACCGCGAGCGCCTGCTCGACGTCTTCGCCGGCTTCGACGCCGGGCTGCGCGCCCTGCTCGAAGAGAGCGACGACCCCTTGATCCCGCGCCCGATCCACGCTCTCCCCGTCGGCCACCGCTGGGACCGGCTGCCGGGGGTGACCCTGCTCGGCGACGCCGCGCACGTGATGTCGCCGTTCGCGGGCGAAGGCGCCAACCTCGCCATGCTCGACGCGACCGAACTGGCCCTCGCCCTCGCCGCCCACGACGACGTCGAGAGCGCTCTCTCGGCCTACGAAACCGCGCTGTTCCCCCGGGCGGAAGAGGCCGCCCGCGACTCGGCGGACAACCTTGAAGCCTGCTTCCGGCCGGACGCGCCCGCCGCGATGGTCGAGCAGATGCTGGCCCACACCGCTCACCGACCGGAAGGAAACCCCTCATGAGCCGCACACTGCGTCCGCACCCCGGACTGGACATCCCGCTCGTCGACACCGGCCGCGGCAACCGCACCGTGCTGGTCCTGCACGGCGGCGCCGGCCCGCGGGGCGTCGAGCCGATCGTCGAGCACTTCGCCCCCACCGCGCGCGTGCTCGCGCCGACCCACCCCGGCTGGTCCGGCACGCCCCGCCCGGACTGGTTCTCCGGCGTCGACGACCTGGCCATCACCTACCTCGACCTGCTGGACGACGAAGACGTCGACGACGTCCTCGTGGTCGCCAGCTCCTTCGGCGGCTGGGTCGCGTCCGAAATGGCCGTGCGCGACCGCGGGCACCGTCTCGGCCGGCTGGTCGTGCTCGACGGCATCGGCCCGGAGGTCGAGGGCCACGCCATCAGCCTGCCGCAGCCTCCGCCCGGCGCGCCCGGGCCGGACCCCGCCGACATGGCCGCGCTGCGGGCCTACGGGGGCCCGGGCATCGCCGACCCGAAGCTGCTGCGCCGGCTCGCGCGCGTCCGGATCCCGGCGCTGCTGGTGTGGGGCGCGGACGACGTCGTCGTGCCGCCGGAGTTCGGCAAGGTCTACGCGGCCGCGTTCGCGGACGCGCGGTTCGAGGTCGTCGCGGGTGCGGGACACGTGCCGCACGTTCAGGCACCGGCCGAAACGTTCGCGGTGATCGACGAGTTCGCCGGACGAGCTTGATCGTTCACCCCGTAGAGTGGCTCCATGGTGGACGAAGAAGCCGTCTCGGACCGCATCCGGCAGATCGCCGCCACTCTCGCGGACCGGGCGGGCGAGCTGACCGGGGACCTGGTCCAGCTGTACGCGGCCGATCTGCCGCAGCTGGTCAACGACGACGAGCGCATGGTGAGCCTGCTGTCGGCGAGCGTCTACCAGAACATCGAGACCGCCCTGCAGATCCTCCAGCACGGTATCGACCCCGCGACGGTCGAGCCGCCGGCCGCGGCGATGGAGTACGCGCGCCGGCTGGCGCAGCGCGGCACGCCGGTGTTCGACCTGATCCGCGCGTACGACCTCGGGCAGGCCGCGATGCTCGACTTCGGGTTCCAGGAGTGCATCCGGCTCGTCGACGACGCGGCCCTGCTCGGGGCCATGATGCGCCGGCTGCTCAAGGTCGCCTACGAGTTCATCACGCGGGTGGTGCGCCAGCTCGTGGGCGTCTACCAGGACGAACGCGACAAGTGGCTGCTCAACCGGAGCGCCGCACGGGCGGCGAAAGTGCTGGACCTGCTGAGCGAGAACGGCGGCCCGCCGGACGTCGACGCGGCCGAGGCGGTCATCGGCTACCGCCTGCGCGGCACGCACGTGGGGATGATCGTCTGGCACGCGTCCGAGACCCATGACGTGCTGTCGCTGCTGGAGTCGGTCGCGGGTGCGGTGCTCGAGCGCGCCGGCGGCGAGGGGCGTCCGCTGTTCGTGCCCCGGGACGAGGCCGGCGCGTGGGCCTGGCTCCCGGTGGCGTCGGTCCGCCGCGAGCACCTCGACGCCGCGCTCGCGGAGGCCGACCCGGGCGTGCGCGTCACGGTCGGCGACCCCGGCACCGGCGTCGCCGGCTTCCGCGACACCCACCAGCAGGCCCGCCGGGTGCACGCACTGGCGCTGGCCGCCGGCGAGCACTGCGACCGCGTGCTGACCTTCCGCGAGGTCGGCACGGTCGCGCTGATGACGACCGACCTCAACGCGGCCCGGCTGTGGGTCGCGAGCACGCTCGGGCCGTTGAGCGCCGACGACGAGAACTGCGCGCGGCTGCGCGACACCCTGCGCGTGTTCCTCGCGGCCGGCGGCAGCTACACGACGGCCGCGGGCGAGCTGACGATGCACAAGAACTCGGTGCAGTACCGCGTCCGCAAGGCCCAGGAGCTGCTGCCGCGCGGGCTCGCCGAAAGCCGCCTGGACGTCGAGCTCGCGCTCAACCTGAGCCAGCGCCTGGGCGCGGCCGTGCTGTCGCCGGCGTGACTTTGGTACCCCGGACCAGCACCGGCGAAGATCGTTGGTTCGCGGGCACGAAGCCGGAATGGGCCGTTCGGCCTACGTTCCCGGTATGGGTGAAAACGGTGGGATGCTCGCACTGGTGCGGCTACGCCGAGGCGTCGTCGGCGAAAGCAGACGCGTCTGCCACCTGATCCCCGTTCCGGCCGCGGGCGCCGTGCCGGCGCAGCTGACGGCGCTGTGCGGCGAGGGGATCTTCCCCGGCGAGGCCGAGGTGCTCGACGGCCTGCGCGGGATGCCTTGCCACGCCTGCCTGATGGCGAACGCGCCGTCGGGACCAGGCCTGCTGGCGAACGCGGGCTGAACCGCGCCGGAGGCCGTGGCAAGCTGGCGCGGTGATCGACGAGTCGTCCCGGCCGGTGGTCGTCCTGCTGGCCCACCCCCGGCCCGGGAGCTTCAACCACGCGCTCGCCGCGCGCGTCCGGGACACGCTGACCGGCGCCGGACGGCCGGTGCTCTTCCACGACCTGTACGCCGAGGGCTTCGACCCGGTGCTCACCGCGGAAGAGGCCTACACGAGCGGGACCCAGGCGGAGGAGTTCCTCGCCGCCGAACCGGATCCGCTGGTGCGGCGCCACCGCGAGGAGCTGCGGGAAGCGGGCGGGCTCGTCGCGATCCACCCGAACTGGTGGGGCAAGCCGCCCGCCATCCTCGCCGGCTGGCTCGACCGGATCCTCGTCCCGGGTGTCGCGTACCGCCTCGACGACGCCGGCGGCGCGCCCGAGTCGTTGCTCTCGCTGCGGCGGCTGCTGGTCGTGAACACGTCCGACACCACCGAGGAGCGCGAACGGACGCTCTTCGGCGACCCGCTCGACGCGATCTGGAAGCGCTGTCTCGCGCCCTACCTCGGCGAGCCGGAGGTGCGCCGGCTGGTGCTGCGGGTACTCGCCGACGCGGACGAGCGGCGCCGGGCCGGGTGGCTCGACGACGCCGAATCCGAGGTCCGGCACCTGTTCGGTGGTCACTGACCGGTTCCGGCCACTTCCGGTGAAGACCTTGAGACGGTTTCGGGCGGCGTGCGATTCTCGGCTCGACCCGGCACCGGACTTCGAGGGGGACCCGTGAGCATGCTCGAGCGGATGGCCGAAGAACGCCGGCTGCGGCGGGAGAACGCCCAGGAGGCGCCGGCCGGGCAGCAATGGGGCACGTGCGTGGGCGTCCACGAAGTCGGCGACCGGCGCCGGAAGATCGCCCGGGTGCTGCTGGCCAGCGGCATGGTCATCACCGCCTACCTGCCCCTGAACGCCACCGCGCCGGCGGTCGACGCGCCGGCACTGGTGCAGACCAAGGCGATCGGCGACTGCTGCGGCGAGCACGTGGTGGTCCTCGGGAGCGGCGACCAGCCGGGCCACGGCGACGTCGTCACGTACTGACGTGCGCACCGTCTCCCTGGTCACCCTGGGCTGCGCGCGCAACGAGGTCGATTCCGACGAGCTCGCCGCCCGGCTGGGCGGTTCGGGCTGGCGCCTGGCCGAAGCCGGGGACGAGGCCGATGTCGTCGTCGTGAACACCTGTGGCTTCATCGAAGCGGCCAAGAAGGAGTCGATCGACACCGTCCTCGCCGCGTCCGGCAAGGGCGCGAAGGTCGTCGCGGTCGGCTGCATGGCCGAGCGCTACGGCCGTGAGCTCGCCGACGCGCTGCCGGAGGCCGACGCCGTCCTGTCGTTCGACGACTACCCGGAGATCGGCGACCGCATCGAGGACGTCCTCCACGGCCGGGTCCGCCCGGCCCACACCCCGCGCGACCGGCGGACGCTGTTGCCGATCACGCCGGTCCAGCGGGCCGCCACGAAGGCCGCGCACGTGCCCGGCCACGGCCCGGCGAGCGGTCCGCGCGTGCTGCGGCACCGGCTCGGCGGCGGCCCGATCGCGCCGCTGAAGCTGGCGTCCGGCTGCGACCGGCGGTGCACGTTCTGCGCGATCCCGAGCTTCCGCGGCGCGTTCGTCTCGCGGCCGCCCGCCGAGATCCTCGCCGAAGCCGAGTGGCTGGCCGGGCACGGCGTGCGGGAGCTGGTGCTGGTCAGCGAGAACTCGACGTCGTACGGCAAGGACCTCGGCGATCTCCAGGCGCTGGAGAAACTGCTGCCGGAGCTCGCCGCCGTCGCCGACCGCGTCCGCGTGAGCTACCTGCAGCCGGCGGAGCTGCGGCCCGGCCTCCTCGAGGCGATCGCCGGGACGCCGGGCGTCGCGCCCTACTTCGACCTGTCGTTCCAGCACGCGAGCGGGCCGGTGCTGCGCCGGATGCGCCGCTTCGGCGACCGCGAACGGTTCCTGCAGCTGCTCGACCGGATCCGGGTGATCGCCCCGGACGCCGGGGTGCGGTCCAACTTCATCGCGGGCTTCCCCGGCGAGACCGACGCCGACTTCGCCGAGCTGAAGCTCTTCCTGGAGCAGGCCCGGCTGGACTCCGTCGGTGTCTTCGGCTACTCGGACGAGGACGGCACCGAGGCCGTCGGCCTGCCGGGCAAGATTCCGGCCCCGGTGCTCGCCCGGCGCGTCGAAGAGCTGTCGGTCCTCGCCGACGACCTGGTCTCCCGCCGCGCGGAGGAGCGGCTCGGCACGTGCGTCGACGTGGTCGTCGGGACCGGCGGCCGCGGCTGGGCGGCGCACCAGGGACCCGACGTCGACGGGCACGTGACGTTCCCCGGTGCGGTGCCGGACCCGGGTTCGCTGGTCCGGGCCGAGGTGATCGGCACGCACGGCGTCGACCTCGAAGCCCGCGTCCTCACCCGAGACCGCTGAAGACAAGCTTCGCCGCCTGCGCGATCAGCCGGTCGTCCGCCGTCGCGTCCTTCGCCTTCTTGTCGGACATGACCACCAGCACGATCGGCGCGCGCCCGGGTGGCCAGACGACGGCGATGTCGTCGCGGGTCGCGTAGTCGCCGGTGCCGGTCTTGTCGGCGACGGTCCAGCCCGCGGGCGTGCCCGCCCGGATCACGGCCGCGCCGGTCGTGTTGGCGCGCATCATGTCCGTGAGCACGGCGCGCTTCTCCGGCGGCAGCGCGGCGCCGAGGGTGAAGACGCGCAGGCTCGTGGCCATCGCCCGCGGCGTGCTGGTGTCGCGGAGGTCGCC
Organism: Amycolatopsis camponoti; assembly: GCF_902497555.1. Lineage (NCBI taxonomy): Bacteria > Bacillati > Actinomycetota > Actinomycetes > Pseudonocardiales > Pseudonocardiaceae > Amycolatopsis > Amycolatopsis camponoti. Next base: position 309,047 of record NZ_CABVGP010000004.1, read on the forward strand.
GGGCGCGAGGTCGTTGAGGCCGGGCTCGGTCCGGTCGACGTGGGTGGTCGTGTCCCCGATCGCGCGCAGCGCGGCACCGAGCCCCTGCGGTCCGCCGAGTTCCCCGAACAGCAGGTTGGCGGCGGTGTTGTCGCTGTAGCGCAGGGCCGCGTCCATCGCGTCGCGCAGGGAAATGCCGGTGGCGACGTGCTTTTCGGTGACCGGGGAGTTCGGCTGGAGATCGGCGCGGGTGTACTTCAGCACCTTCGCCAGTCCGTCGAGGCTGGTGCGCTGGAGGACGGCGGCGGACGAGAAGGCCTTGTGCGTCGAGGCGTAGCCGAAGCGTTCGTCGGCGCGGTGGGCGAGTTCGCGGCCCGAGCCGGTGTCCACGGCGTACACGCCGAGGCGGGCGTCGAACTCGCGCTCCAGGGGCGCGAAGTCCGGTAGCGGCGCGGTCGTTGCGGTCGTTGCGGTCGTTGCGGTCGTGGCCGCCGGGGTCGTCGGGGTCGTCGGCGGCGGCGCGGCCGGCGCTTCGGCGGCGCAGGCGGTCAGCGACACGAGGGCCAGCGCGGTGAGCGCGGCCCGCCGGACGTGGGGGAACGGCACGGGAGGATCCTTTCCGATCTTGATCGACCTCCGCAGTCTTACCGGGTTCGTCCATGCTGTCCAAGACGGAAACGAACGGTTCGATGCCGGAATCGCATAGAGTGGGGTCGTGGACCTGGTCGGCGGCTGCAGGGCGTTCGTGAGCGTGAGCGAGGCGGGGAGCTTCACGGCGGGCGCGGCGGTCGCGCGGATCCCGCAGCCGGTCGCGAGCCGGCGCATCGCCGCGCTCGAACGGCACTTCGGTGAGCGGCTCTTCGACCGGACGACCCGCCGCGCGCGGCTCACGCCGTTCGGGCGGGAGGTGCTGCCCTCGGCCCGGCGGCTCGTGCAGCTGGCCGACGCGCTGGACCACGACGCGCAGCGGGCGCGGCTGCGGCCTCTGCGCTTGGCCGTCCCGGACACCTGCGACGTGCGCTCGCTGGCCGAGCTGGCCGCCGAGGCCCGGGCGCGGGAGGTCCACCTGGAGTTCCGCGTCGCGCCACCGGGGGAGCGGGCCGAACTCGTCCGCACGCAGGAGGTGCGGGCGGCGCTCGTCGCGGTCCCGGCCGACGAGAGCGTGTGGTCCGTGCCGCTGGGGCTGGCCGGGGTCGCGCGGCCGGAGGCGCGGGTGGTGCACCTGGAGACTTTGCGAGCCGGGCGGTCCGGCGGACCCCGGCGGCACGTCCGGATCCAGCCCGAGGACGACGTCCCGCACGTCCGCGACCGGTTGCTGCGGGTGCGCGACGCCGTGGGCCTCCCGCCCGCCCAGGTCGCCGTGGCCGCGTCGCTGACCGCGGCCGCCGCGGCGGTGTTCGGCTCGGCGGACCTGCTGCTGTGCTCGGCCGCGCAGGCCGAGCAGCTGGGACTGCACTGGCGGCCGGTCGGGGAGGTCGCGTTGGCGCGCGGCTACGGCGTCGCCGCCGCGCTGGGCGAAGACGCCGAGCGGGTGCGCGGACTGTCCGCCGCGGTGGCGCGGTGCTTGGGAGCCGAGGCGTGAGCGCGGAAGGACTGGTCCGGCGGCTGCGGTCCGAACTGGACGAAGGCGGGCTGCGCGGGTCGTTCCTGGTCCGCGACCTGCGGTCCGGCCACGAGCTGGGGATCGACCCGGACCGCGTGTACCCGATCGCGTCGCTGGTGAAGGTTCCCCTGGCGGCGGCGACCCTGGAGCGGATCCGCCGCGGCGAGCTGGACGGCGCGACGCAGCTGGAGGTCGCGCCCGGCGGCGTCACCACGCCGGGGCCGATCGGGCTGACGCGGTTCCGCCACCCGGCCCGCATCGCGGTCGACGACCTGGTGTACCTGAGCACGGCACTGAGCGACGGCGCGGCGGCCGACGTCCTGTTCGGCCTCACCCCGCCGGATGCGGTCATGCTTTCGCTGGAGGGCTGGGGTCTTCGGGGAATCGCCGTGCGCCACTTGATGGCGGACCTCGTCGACACGCCGGCCGAGCGATTCGACGCGGACGAGGCCGATTTGGCGCATTCCCTGGCGATCGGCGCGGGCACGGCGGGCCAGGGGCACCGGCTGGCCCAGCTGGACGTCACACGCGCCAACGCGGCGTCGGCGCGGGCGGTCCTGGAGTTGCTGCAGGCGCTGTGGACACCGTCGCGGATCGACCCGACGGTGGCCGCGGGAGTGCGGGAACTGATGGCGCACAACGTGATCCGCCATCGGCTGACCCCGGACTTCGCCTCGGACGCCGCCCGCTGGTCGTCGAAGACGGGGACGCTGCTGAACCTCCGGCACGAGGCCGGGGTGGTCGAGCACGCGGACGGGCGGGTCTTCGGGGTGGTGGCGCTGACGGAGTCCCGGGTCCCGGCGGTGCTGCAGCCCGAGGCGGACGTGCTGATGGCCCGGGTGGCCCGGGAGTTGCGCGACCACCTGCGCGGAGCCTGAATATCGGTTGTGGCTCCGGCTGCCGCTGACCTGGCGCGCCCTGCCAACCCCCAAACCGTGCCTCCGCCAGCCGCCTGCGGCGGCGAACCGGCGTGCAGCCTCAGCCCGGGCGCGCCCACCAAACGGCGCCCTCATCAACCCTCGCCCCCACCAAACCCCGCCCCCGGCCCCACCGACCGGCAGCCCCGCCCAGCGCCTCAAGCCGATGCGGTCACCCCGAAGTCCACCTCCGCGGTCTGCACCGTCCCGGCCGTCCGGCCCGGCGCCGTCTGGAACTTCCAGTAGAGGTTCGTGTGCGCGATGACCCCACCCGGCGACGGGGCCCCATAAGCCGTCAAATCCTCCGTCGTGTGCGCGTCGGCCACCAACGTCGCGTCGTAGCCGCGGGTGAACGCGCCGTGGAGGGTGGACCTGATGCACGCGTCCGTCTGGGCTCCCGCCACCACCAGCCTGCCGATGCCGCGGGCCGCCAGCACCGCCTCCAGGTCGGTGTCCTCGAACGCGTCGCCGTAAGCCTTGTGCACCAACGGTTCCGACTCGCGCCGCACCAGTTCCGGCACGTACTCCCACTCCTCGCTCCCGCGGGGCAGCCCGTCGTCGGCGTGCTGCACCCACACCACGTCGACCCCGCCGGAACGCGCCTTCTCGACCAAGGCGACGACGTTCGCGAGGACGGCCTCGCGGTCGTGGGCGCCGTTCATCACGCCGTTCTGCACGTCGACTACCACCAATGCGGTGTTCGGCCGGTCGGTCAATGTCGTCATGGGGCCCACCCTAAACGCGGGCACCGACAGTTTCCGCGAAGTAGCATGACCCGCCATGGACTACGGGATGGTGCTGCTCGGGGTCGTTCTGCTCATCACGGTCGTCGGCCTGAGCTCGTCGGCCACCGAACGCAGGCTCACCCGCCGGCTCGAGCGGATGGAACGGAAGCTGGACGCCATCGTCGCGCAGCTCGGCGTGACCGTCGAAGAGCCCGGGCTCGCCGAGGTCACCGCGTTGGTGCGCGAAGGCAAGAAGATCCAGGCGATCAAGATCTACCGCGAGCACACGGGCGCGGACCTGAAAGAAGCGCGCGACGCTGTGGAGCGTCTCGCTTAGGGCGCCCCGCCGACGTGCTTCGCCGACACGGCCTCCCACACGGAGTCGAAGTCGGCGTAGCGGTCGCCGCCGGGCAGGCCGCCGAGCGAGCCGAGCACGGAGTCGCCGCCGCCGGCCGCGGCCGCGCGCCGCAGGAGCTCCTCGCGGCCGCACGGGTATTCGGTCTCGGCCAGGTGCTGTTCGAGGCTGGATCGGTCCGGTGCAGACATGATCCTCGCGTACCCGCCGTGAAAGCCCCGAAACTCACCCCACGACGATCGTGTGCTCCCCGCGCGGCACCAGCTCCCCGATCACCGGGTACCCCGGCACCTCCCCGGCGACCAGCAGCCCGCCGGACGTCTGCGCGTCGGCCAGCAACAACGCCTCTTCCTCGGAGATCCGGGAGACGTCGACGTGCGGACGGACCCAGTCGAGGTTGCGACGAGTGCCCCCACTGACATAGCCGTCGCGCAAGGCCTCACGCGCGCCGTCCAGGTACGGCACGGCCGCCGGGTCGATGCGCGCCGTGACCCCGCTCGCCCTGGCCAGCTTGTGCAGGTGGCCGAGCAGGCCGAACCCGGTGACGTCGGTGGCGCAGACGGCCCCGGCCGCGAGCGCCGTGCGGGAGGCGGTGTCGTTCAACGTCGTCATGAGGTCGATCGCCTGCGCGAACCGTTCGCCGGTGGCCTTGTGCCGCGAGTTCAGCACGCCGACACCGAGCGGCTTGGTCAGCGTCAGCGGCACGTCCGCGCGCCCCGCGTCGTTGCGCAGCAGCCGCGAAGGATCGGCGATGCCGGTGACGGCCAGCCCGTACTTCGGCTCGGGGTCGTCGATGCTGTGCCCGCCGGCCAGGTGGCAGCCCACCTTGCCGCAGACGTCGAGCCCGCCGCGCAGCACCTCGCCGGCCAGCTCGAACGGCAGCGTCTCCCGCGGCCAGCCGAGCAGGTTGACCGCCACCACCGGCGTGCCGCCCATGGCGTAGACGTCGGAAAGCGCGTTGGCCGCGGCGATCCGGCCCCAGTCGTAGGCGTCGTCGACGACCGGGGTGAAGAAATCCGTGGTCGCGATGAGCGCGGTGGTCCCGGAGATCCGGACCGCGGCCGCGTCGTCGCCGGTGTCGAGGCCGACGAGCAGCTCGCCGACGGGATCGGTGGGGGAGCTGCCGGCCAGGCCGCGGACGGCCTCCTCCAGCTCACCGGGCGGGATCTTGCACGCACAGCCACCGCCGTGCGCGTACTGCGTCAGTCGGATCGCCACCGGTTCATCGTGCCCGCCGGCCCCGGACTTGGCAGGATGGCACCCATGGTGCAGGGAGGCGTATCCGGCCTGGTGACCGGCACGGTCTTCAAAACCGGTGAACGGCAGGTCCTGTCGTTGGCGGGTTCGATTCCCGTCCGCCTCCGCCATGCCTGACCCGCGCCGCGCGATCCCGCGGACCGACGCGGTCCTGGTCGAGCCCCGCGTCGCGAAAGCCGCCGGGACGCTCGGGCGTGACCTGGTCAAATCCGTCGTCACCGAGGTCCAGCAGGCCGCGCGGGACGGGGAGATCGCGCCCGGCGACGTCGTGGACGTAGTGCTCACACGGCTCCCGGCGAGCGCGGCGTCGCTACGGCCGGTGGTCAACGCGACGGGGGTCGTCGTGCACACCAACCTCGGCCGGGCGCCGCTGTCCGCGGCCGCCCTCGACGCCTTGCTGGCGGCCGGCGGCACCACCGACGTCGAGTTCGACCTCGCGACCGGCGAGCGGGCGCGCCGGGGCCGGGGTGCCCTCGCGGCGCTGGCCGCCGCCGTCCCGGACGCCGGCGCCGTGCACGTCGTCAACAACAACGCGGCCGCCCTGCTGCTCTGCGCGCTCGCGCTGGCGCCGGGTCGCGAGATCGTCGTCAGCCGGGGCGAGCTGGTCGAGATCGGGGACGGCTTCCGCATTCCCGACCTCCTGGCCTCGACCGGTGCCCGGCTGCGCGAGGTCGGCACGACGAACCGGACGTCCCATGGCGACTACGCCGGCGCCGTCGGCCCGGACACCGGGTTCGTCCTCAAGGTGCACCCGTCGAACTACCGGGTCACCGGCTTCACCTCGGAAGTGGCGCTCGGCGAGCTGGCCGGCCTCGGCGTGCCCGTGGTCGCCGACATCGGCTCCGGCCTGCTGACCCCGCACCCGCTCCTGCCGGACGAGCCGGACGCCGCGAGCGCGCTGCGGGCGGGTGCCACCGTCGTCACCGCCAGCGGCGACAAGCTGCTCGGCGGTCCGCAGGCCGGCCTCCTGTTCGGTGCCGCCGACGTCGTCGAACGGCTGCGGCGGCACCCCGCCGCGCGGGCGCTGCGCGTCGACAAGCTCACGCTGGCCGCGCTCGAAGCGACCCTCCGCGGGCCCGAACCGCCGGTGCGCGCGGCCCTCGGCGCGTCCGTCGAGACCCTCCGGCAGCGGGCCGAAAGCCTGGTCAGGGCCCTGGACGGCGGTGACGCCCGGGTGGTCTCGACGCGCTCGGCGGTCGGTGGCGGGGGAGCACCCGGCGTCGAACTGCCCAGCGTCGCGGTGAGCCTGCCCGCCCGGTACGCGGCCGCGCTGCGGACGGGTGAGCCCGCGGTCGTCGGCCGGGTCGAGCGGGACCGGTGCCTGCTCGACCTGCGGACCGTGCGGCCGGAAGAGGACGCGAAGCTCCTGGAAGCCGTCCGCCGATGCGGGTGATCGTCACCGCCGGGCACGTCGACCACGGGAAGTCGACGCTGGTGCGGCGGCTGACCGGGATGGAGCCGGACCGGTGGGCCGAGGAACGCCGCCGCGGGCTGACCATCGACCTCGGGTTCGCCTGGACACGGATCGGCGCCGAGGACGTCGCGTTCGTCGACGTGCCGGGCCACGAACGGTTCGTGCCGAACATGCTGGCGGGCGCCGGGCCCGCGCCGGCGGTGCTGTTCGTCGTCGCGGCCGACGAAGGCTGGATGCCGCAGTCGGCCGAGCACCTCGCCGCGCTGGACGCGTTCGGCGTCCGGCGTGGGCTGCTGGTCGTCACGAAGGCCGACCGGGCCGACCCGGCGGTCGCGACCGAAGCCGCGCTCAGCGAGATCGCCGCGACGTCGCTGGGCGCGGTGCCGAGCGTGGCCGTCAGCGGGAAGACCGGTGCGGGTTTCGACGAGCTGCGCACGGCGATCGCCGCGCTGGCTGGAGGGCTGCCGTTGCCCGATCCGGACGCCGATGTCCGGCTGTGGATCGACCGGGCGTTCACCGTTTCGGGTGCGGGCACGGTCGTCACCGGAACGCTCGCCGCGGGGACCATCGCCGTCGGCGACGAGCTGCTGCTCGGGGACGCGCGGGTGAAGGTCCGCGGCCTGCAGGCGCTCGGCGAAGCACACGACCAGGTGACGGCCGTGGCGCGGGTGGCGGTGAACCTGCGCGGCACGGCGCGCGCTGACGTCGGCCGCGGCGACGTCCTGCTCACGCCGGGCCGGTGGCACGAGACGGCGGAGTTCGACGTCCGGCTGAACGCGACCGACCTCCACCGGAACCTGGTGCTGCACTTCGGCACGGCGGCGGTGCCGGTGCGCGTCCGTCCACTGGGGACGGACACCGCCCGGCTCACGACGACGTCCGCGCTGCCGCTGCGCGTCGGCGATCGCGGGCTGCTGCGCGACCCCGGCGAGCACCGGATCGCCGCCGGGTTCGACGTCCTCGACGTCCGGCCGCCTTCCCTGGCGCGCCGGGGCGCGGCTCGCGCGCGCGGCGAGGAGCTGGCTTCGTCCGATCTCGCCGCGAGCTACCTGCGCCGGAACGGTTTCGTCCGCACCGCGGACTTCGCGGCGATGGGGTTGCCCGAAACGGGTGACCACGTCGGTGACTGGCGCGTGGACCCGGTGCGGTTCGCCGGGCTGCGGGCCGAGGCCACGGCGATCGTGCGTGCCTGGGACGCCCTCGCCGCGGGCATGCCGGTGGAGGCCCTGCGGCAGCGTCTCGGCCTGCCCGCGCCGGAGCTGGTCGGCCCGCTGCTGGCCGGAACCGGCCTGGACGTGGCGGGCGGGCTCGTGCGCCGGCCGGGTGGCCTCGCACCGGCGGTCGAGAAGGCCATGGAAACGGTGGTGAAGCGGCTCGCCGAGCACCCGTTCCGCGCGCCGGAGGCGGACGAGCTGCGGGAGCTGGGCCTGGGCCGCCGCGAGCTGGCGGCGGCGGTGCGCCTCGGCCGGCTGACGGCGGTGGCGGAGGGGGTCGTGCTCGGGCCGGACGCCGAGGAGCGCGCGGCCACGGAATTGCGCTCGCTGCCGCAGCCGTTCACGGTTTCGGAGGCCCGGCGGGCCTTGGACAGCACCCGCCGGGTGATGATCCCGCTGCTGGAGCGGCTCGACGCGGCAGGCCGGACGGAGTCCCTCGGCGACGGCACCCGCCGCACGGTGGGCTGAGCCACCGCATTTCGTGGCGGGTGAAAAATCGGGCGCGGGAAAACCCGCCGGACGGATGATTGGACCTGCGTTCCGCGGGTATCGCTATTACCGTGACCGGTATGAGCGTGCGTCGGTGGATCGAAGGCTGGCCGGTTTACCGGCAGCTGACCGGTTCCGATCCGACAGCGCGCGCGGCGGCGGCCAAATCGGACGGTTCGGAGAAATGGCACGCCCGCACCGAAGACGCCGACAAAGTGGTCAAATCCGTCTGCCCGTTCTGCGCCGTCGGCTGTGGCCAGAAGGTCTACGTCAAGGACGGCCGCGTCACGCAGATCGAGGGTGACCCGGACTCGCCCATCTCCCGCGGCCGGCTGTGCCCGAAGGGGTCGGCCAGCAAGCAGCTCGTGACCAGCCCGAGCCGCGTCACCGAGGTCCTCTACCGGCGCCCGCACGGCACCGACTGGGAGCGCCTGCCCCTGGACACGGCGATGGACATGATCGCCGACCGGGTCCTCAAGACCCGCGCCGAGACGTGGCAGGACGCCGACGAGCGGGGCCGTCCGCTGAACCGCACCCTGGGCTTCGCCAGCCTGGGCGGCGCGACGCTGGACAACGAAGAGAACTACCTGATGAAGAAGCTGTACACCGCGCTCGGCGCGATCCAGATCGAAAACCAGGCGCGTATTTGACACTCCGCCACGGTTCCCGGTCTGGGGACCTCCTTCGGTCGTGGAGGCGCCACGACGTTCCAGCAAGACCTCGCCAACGCCGACTGCATCGTCATCCAGGGCTCGAACATGGCCGAGTGCCACCCGGTCGGGTTCCAGTGGGTGATGGAGGCGAAGGCCCGCGGCGCGAAGATCATCCACGTCGACCCGCGGTTCACCCGCACCAGCGCGGTTTCGCACGTCCACGCGGCGTTGCGCGCCGGGACGGACATCGCGTTCCTCGGCGGCCTGATCAACCACGTCCTGGGCAACGACAAGGACTTCCGGGAGTACGTGCTCGCCTACACGAACGCGGCCGCCATCCTGCGTGAGGACTTCGCCGACACCGAAGACCTCGACGGCGTCTTCTCGGGCTACGACCCCGAGAAGCGCAAGTACGACATGTCGTCGTGGGAGTACGAGGGCTCGCCGACGCTGCCCGCGACCGGGTCCGCCGACCCCGAGCAGGCGGGGGAGCCGGGTTCCGAGCAGCACGGCGGTGAGGCGCACCAGCAGTCGGCCCGCGCCGACACCTACGGCAGCGGTGGGGCCGCGATCGGCGGCAAGCCGAAGACCGACGAGACGCTGCAGCACCCGCGGTGCGTGTTCCAGGTGCTCAAGCGCCACTTCGCCCGCTACACGCCCGAGATGGTCGCCGACGTCTGCGGCCTGCCGGTCGAGCAGTTCCTCGAGATCGCCGAGGCCGTCACCGCGAACTCCGGTCGTGACCGCACGACGGCCTGGGTGTACTCGGTCGGCTGGACGCACCACACGGTCGGCGCGCAGTACATCCGCACGGCGTCGATCCTGCAGACGCTGCTCGGCAACATCGGCCGTCCCGGCGGTGGCATCCTCGCGTTGCGCGGCCACGCCAGCATCCAGGGCTCGACCGACATCCCGACGCTGTTCAACCTGCTGCCCGGCTACATCCCGATGCCGCACGCGCACCAGCACCAGAGTCTCGACGAGTTCGTCGCGGCCGACGCGGGCAAGACCGGCTTCTGGGGCAACATGCGCTCCTACACCGTGAGCCTGCTCAAGTCCTACTGGGGCGATTCGGCGCAGCTGCACAACGACTTCCGCTTCGACTACCTGCCGCGCCTGACCGGCGACCACGGGACGTACGCGACCGTGCAGAAGCAGATCGAGGGGGAGTGCAAGGGGTACTTCCTGGTCGGGGAGAACCCGGCGGTCGGCTCGGCCAACGGCAAGTTCCAGCGGCTCGGCCTGGCCAACCTCGACTGGCTCGTCGTCCGCGATCTGCAGATGATCGAGAGTGCGACCTTCTGGAAGGACGGCCCGGAGATCGAGACGGGCGAGCTGAAGCCGGAGGAGATCGGCACCGAGGTCTTCTTCCTGCCCGCCGCCGCGCACACCGAGAAGGACGGCAGCTTCACCAACACCCAGCGCCTGCTGCAGTGGCACCACAAGGCCGTCGAGCCACCCGGGGACGCCCGCAGCGACCTGTGGTTCTACTACCACCTCGGCCGGATCATCCGGGAACGCATCGGCGACGACCCGCGCGACGCGCCGATCCGCGACCTGACCTGGAGCTACCCGGTCGAGGGTGAGACCGACGACCCGGTCGCGGAGTCCGTGCTCGCGGAGATCAACGGCCACGGCCCGGAGGGCCCGCTCTCGGCGTACACCGAACTGAAGGACGACGGCTCGACGGCGTGCGGCTGCTGGATCTACTGCGGCGTCCGGGCCGGGGGGAAGAACCAGGCCGCGAACCGGCAGCCGGGCCAGGAGCAGGACTGGGTCGCGAAGGGCTGGGCGTGGGCGTGGCCGGCGAACCGGCGGATCCTCTACAACCGCGCGTCGGCCGACCCGGACGGGAAGCCGTGGAGCGAGCGGAAGAAGCTGCTCAGCTGGGACGCCGAGCAGGGCAAGTGGGTCGGCCCGGACGTCCCGGACTTCGAGCCGACGAAGGCGCCGGACCACGTGCCGCCCGAGGGCGCCAAGGCCCAGGACGCGCTCGGCGGGCGTGACCCGTTCATCATGCAGACCGACGGCAAGGCCTGGCTCTACGTCCCGGCCGGCCTGGCCGACGGCCCGCTGCCCGCGCACTACGAGCCGTTCGAGAGCCCGGTGGAAAACGCCCTCTACGGCCAGCAGGAGTCACCGACGCGCCAGACCTTGGACAGTCCGTCGAACCCGTACAACCCTGCGCGCAGCGCGGTCTACCCGTACGTGTTCACCACCTACCGGCTCACCGAGCACCACACGGCCGGCGGCATGAGCCGGACGCTGCCCTACCTTTCCGAACTGCAGCCGGAGTTCTTCTGCGAGGTGTCGCCCGCCCTCGCGGCCGAACGCGGCCTCGAGCACGGCGGCTGGGCGACGATCATCTCGGCGCGGACGGCGATCGAGGCCCGCGTGCTCGTTACCGACCGCGTGAAGCCGCTCAAGGTCCGCGGCCGGACGATCCACCAGATCGGCCTGCCGTACCACTGGGGCCCGAACGGGCTCTCGCGCGGGGACGCGGCCAACGACCTGCTCTCCATCGTGATGGACCCGAACGTGCACATCCAGGAATCCAAGGCGGCCACCTGCGACATCCGGCCGGGACGGCGCCCGCGCGGCGCCGCGCTGCCGGAGTTCGTGGCCGAGTACCGGAAGCGAGCGGATGGCTGACTACGGCACCCAGCCCCGGATGGGGTTCTTCACCGACACGTCGGTGTGCATCGGCTGCAAGGCCTGCGAAGTCGCGTGCAAGGAGTGGAACGGCGTGCCCGAATCGGGCGGGCTCGACCTCCTGGGCATGTCCTACGACAACACCGGTGCCCTGGGCTCGAACACGTGGCGGCACGTGGCTTTCGTCGAGCAGCCGAAGAAACCCGCCGTGGACCTCGGGATGCCGGACGTCGGCGCGCCGGCGCAGGACGACCCGGGCGTGCGGTGGCTGATGTCGAGCGACGTCTGCAAGCACTGCACGCACGCCGCCTGCCTCGACGTCTGCCCGACCGGGTCGCTGTTCCGCACCGAGTTCGGCACCGTCGTCGTGCAGCAGGACATCTGCAACGGCTGCGGCTACTGCGTCCCGGCGTGCCCGTACGGCGTCATCGAAAAGCGCGAGAGCGACGGCCGCGCGTTCAAGTGCACCCTCTGCTACGACCGGCTCGGCGCGGGCATGGAACCGGCGTGCGCCAAGGCGTGCCCGACCGACTCCATCCAGTTCGGCGAGCTGGAGGAACTGCGCGAACGCGCCGACGAACGCGTGCGGACGCTGCACGACTCGGGCGTGCCGGAGGCTCGGCTCTACGGCCGGGACCCCGAGGACGGCGTCGGCGGCGACGGCGCGTTCTTCCTGCTGCTGGACGAACCCGAGGTCTACGGCCTGCCGCCGGACCCGGTCGTCACGACGCGGGACCTGCCGGCGATGTGGAAGCGGGCCGCGGTGACGGCGGCCGGTGTCGCCGTGGCCGTCGCGGCGTCGTTCCTGGGACGCCGGCGATGAGCCCGCGCCGCGAACCGACGATGGTCGAGCCCGCCGAGTTCGAGTCCTACTACGGCCGGCCGATCCTCAAGGAACCGGCCTGGAAGCAGCCGGACGTGCCGCTGTACCTGTTCCTCGGCGGTGCGGCGGGCGCGTCGGCGACGATGGCCGTCCTCGCCGAGGTCACCGGCCGCCCGGCCTTGGCCCGCGTCGGCAAGCTGGTCGCGTCCGGCGGGTCGCTGGCCAGCGTCGTCGCGCTGATCCACGACCTGGGGAAGCCGACGCGGTTCCTGCACATGCTGCGGGTGCTGAAGCCGACGTCGCCGCTTTCGGTGGGGTCGTGGATCCTGTCGCCGTTCTCCGGGCTGGCCGCGGTGTCGGCGGCGTCCGAGGTCACCGGGCGGCTGCCGCGGATCGGCAGGCTGGCGGGCCTCGGTGCCGGGGTGCTCGGCCCGGCGATGTGCACGTACACGGCGGTGCTGCTGGCGGACACCGCGACTCCGTCGTGGCACGAGGCCCACGGCACGCTCCCGGTGCTGTTCGCGGGCAGCGCGTTGACGAGCGGCGCCGGCGCGGCCCTGGTGGCCGCTCCGCCGGGCGAGACCGGCCCGGCGATCCGGGCCGGTCTGGTGGGCGCGGTCGCGGAACTGGTGGCGGAGCACCACCTGGAGACCGGGCTGGGCCTGCTGTCGGAGCCGTACCGGACGGGCCGCGCGGGCAAGCTCCTGAAGGCGGCGAAGGCGCTGACGGCGGCGGGCGCGGGACTTTCCCTGCTGGCGAAGCGGAACCGGGCGGCGGGCGTGCTGGCCGGAGCGGCCTACCTGGCTTCGGGACTGTGCACGCGGTTCGGCGTCTACGCCGCGGGCGTCGAATCCACAAAGGACCCGAAGTACGTCGTGATCCCGCAGCGCGAGCGGCTCGAGCGCCGGTCCGCGGAAGGCTGAACGCAGAACTGCCGCACCCCGGAAGCCGGGGTGCGGCAGCGGAAAGAACTACGGATCAGTCCTTGTCCTTGACGCCCTTGACGGCGTCCTTGATCTTCTCGCCGGCCTGCTTGAGGGAGCCCTTGGCCTGGTCGGCCTTGCCTTCGGCCTGCCACTGCTCGTTGCCCGTGGCGTCGCCGACCGCTTCCTTGGCCCGGCCCTTGAGCTCTTCGCCCTTGTTCTCGAACTTGTCGTTCATGGGATGCACCTTCCGTCGCGGCGACATTTCCGGATCGGCCAGTCGCCAAAAGGGCCTTGTCCATCGATTACCCACTCGCCCGGCGCCTACACATCCTCATGCCCAGACGAGCGCCGTGAGGACCGTCACGCCCACGAGGAGCCAGGCGACGTAGTCCCCGACGTGACCCGAATGGCCGCGGTGCAGCACTTCCAGGGCCGTCCGGACCGGCCGCGGCCACGGCGGGAGCCGGTGGGGCCACAGCGCCACCGCGGTGACGCCGAGCGCCAGCAGCACCGTGATCCCGGCGGACAGCAGGCCGGCCGACGTCCACTCGGCCGACACCGGCGGCAGGGACCCGGGTGACCCGACGGCGGGCAGGACGTCGTGCAGGTAGCCGTCGCGGTCGGCGTCCTGCCGCCCGGCCGTCACGGCGGCGTCGCGCAGCCACGGGACCGTGCCCACGGCGAGGGCGGCGGCCGCCAGCACCGCGACGATCGCCCCGGTCATCGTCGCCGGGGTGCGCTCGATGCGGCCGCCCGTCTCGGGCTCCTCGTCCGTCCCGGCGGTCCGGTCGCCGTCGTCGCGCCGCGGCGGCCGGCCCAGTCCGAAGTAGACACCCAGGCCGGCGCGCAGCACCGCGGCCGCCGTCACCGCGGTGACGGCCACGGACACCGCCACCAGCCAGCCGTACCCGGTGTGCTCCAGCGCGTGGTCCGCGACGTCGTTGCCGAACGCGACGCCGAACGGCGGCAGCCCGGCCAGCACCAGCGCCGCGAGCACGAACAGCCCGCCCTCGAGCCGGGAATGCCCGCACCTGCCGAACAGCTCGTCCTCGTCGACGCTGCCGTAGCGGTCCTTGAGCACCCCGACGAGCAGGAACAGCGCGGCCTTGGCACCGGCGTGCCCGGCCACCGCCAGCACGAACCCCGTGCTCGCCCCGCCGCCGGCCGCGGACAGTCCACAGAGGAACAACCCGGTGTGCGCGATGGTCGAGTAGGCCAGCAGCCGTTTCAGGTGGCGCTGGGTGAAGCACAGGACGGCGCCGAGCAGCGCACTGGCGATCCCGAGCACCAGCAGCACCCGGGCGAACGCGCCGTCGTCGAGCACGCCGCCGAAGACCGTGCGCCGGACCCGCAGCACGCCGTAGACGCCCAGCTCGACCATGACGCCGGAGAAGAGCACGCACACCGGCGTCGGCGCGACCGCGTGCGCGTCGGCGAGCCAGAAGTGGAACGGCGCCGCGGCCGCCTTGACCAGCAGGCCGGTGCAGACGAGGACGAACGCGGCCAGCACGAGCGCGTCCGCGGGTTTCCCGTCGAGGGCGACGCCGAGCTGCGCGAGCCCGAGCTGCCCGCCGCGCGCGTAGAGCAGGCCGATGCCCATCAACGTGAAGTACGCGCCGAGGGAGTTCACCACGCCGAAGTTGAGCGCGCCCTGGACGGAGTCGGCTTCCTCGACGCGGTACCCGGTCAGCGCGTAGGCGACGCCGCTCATCAGCTCGAAGAAGACGAACAGGGTGAACAGGTCTCCGGTGAGCAGGAAGCCGAGCATGCCGGTCAGGAACAGCAGCATCATCGCGTGGTAGCGGGCTTCGACCGCCTCGAAGTACCGCCAGCTGTAGACGAGCGCGCACGTCGTCAGGAAGGACGCCAGCAGGGCCAGGGTGGTGTTGAGGCCGTCGGCGGCCAGCACGATGCCGAGCGAGCGCGCACCGTCCGGTCGGTGCCCGCCGAGCCAGCTCACGACGCGGCCGTGCTGCACGCCCACGAGCAGCACCGCCGTCAGGACGGTGACGGTCAGGGCCGCGGCGGTCGCGAGGCCGTCGGCCACCACGCGCGGCAGCTTCACACCCAGGCCGAGCAGCACGCACGCGGCCAGCAGCGGCAGGGCGACGACGAGGATCGGGAGCGCGGTCATCGGCTCAGCCGCGCAGCGCGCGCAGTTCGTCGGGATCCACTGTCCCGTGGCGCTTCGAGATCTGGATGGTCAGGCCCAGCAGCAGCGCGGTGATCGTCGCCGAGACGACGATGTCGGTCAGCGTCATCGCCTGTACCATCGGGTCGACGACGGGCTGGCGCTGGTCCTGGACGACGATCGGCGCGCCGGCCTGATCCTGGTAACCGATGCCGAGCAGCAGCACGTACGTCCCGGCCTGCGACACCGAGAGCGAGACGACGGTGTGCACGAGGTGCCGGCTGCGCACGATGCCGATCGCGCCGATCAGCAGCAGCCACCCGGCCACGCCGTAGCAGGCCATGCCCACGACGCCGTTCATGACTTCTCCTCGCGGATCAGGCCCTGGCCGAGGAACTGGGCCAGCAGCACCACGAGCCCGGCGGCGACCTCGATCCCGACCAGGATGCTCAGCACCGGCACGGTGCCCGCCGACAGCAGCGAGCCGAACTCGCCCTTCGGCAGCACGTTGGCCAGGAACGCGCCGCCGGCGACCAGCCCGGTCAGCCCGGCGACGACGTACAGGCCCGTCGCCGCCGCCTCGGCGTACTCGCACCAGTCGATCGGGCGCAGCCGCGCGAGCGCCGGGTAGCTGCCGGAGATGTAGAGCAGGTGCCAGCCGGTGGCCAGCACGACCCCGCCCTGGAAGCCGCCGCCCGGGGTGAGGTGGCCGTGCACGACGACGTCGATGCCGAGCAGGAGCGTCACCGGGAGCATGAGGTACCCGGCGAGCTTGACCACCGGCAGGACGTACCCGCGCTGGGGTTCGATCCGCTGTCGTTCCTCCGGGGACGGTTGCAGCAGCGACAGCGTGCCCACGACCGCGGCGGCGACGATCGTCTCCTCGCCGAGGGTGTCCAGCGCGCGCAGGTCGAAGTTGACCGACGACACGAGGTTCGGCGTCGCGCGGGCGATCGCGGCGGGCAGGGCGAGGTCGCGGTAGGCGTGCAGGGTGCCGCCGAACTCGGGCATCCGCAGGAAGGCCGTCACGAGCAGGACGGCCACGCCGAGCGCGCCGGCCGCGCACAGCCACGTCCGGGCCCGCGGCGTCATCGCCCGCCGACCTTCCGGATGGTGAGCAGCACGAGCAGCGGCACCACGGCCGCGCCGACGGTCAGTTCCGAGAACGCGACGTCGGGTGCTTGGAGCGCGACGAACAGCAGGGCCAGGGAGAGGCTGAACAGCGAGAGCGTGATCGCCTGCCGCCGCGGGTCCGGCGTGGCCACCACGGCGAACCCCGCGACGGCGACGAACGCGAGGGCGACGAGCAGCACGACCGTCGTCACGACGGCAGGTCCTCGTCGATCGCGCCCTGCCGCTGCGCTTCGACGCGCCCGGCGGCGGACTGCAGCACCGGACCGGTCACGGCGAGCAGCACGACGGTGAGCAGGATGGCGCCCGAGCCGAGGGTCCAACCGTTGGCCAGCGCCAGCCCGAGCCCGACCAGCGGCCCGCCCAGCGTGGTCACCGGGGCGAGCAGGTGCAGCCGGGTGAGCAGGGTCCGGGCCCGCAGCATCGCCAGCGCCGAGAGCACGACGACGGCGACCCCGGCGAACACGAGGACCTGCGCGGCGACCGTCATTCCGTCGTCCCCAGCAGCCGGATGAACAGCAGCGTGCCGGCGAAGGCCAGCACGGTCAGCGTGAGCGGCAGGATCACCGCGCTCGACGGGCCGTAGGCCTGCACGAGCAGCAGCAGCGTCAGGACGGTGACCGGGCCGGCGAGCTGGAGCCCGGCGAGGCGCCCGATGGCGTCCCCGCGCGCGGCGAGCCACAGAGCCGGGCCGAGGCCGCCCACCATGAGCAGCACGGCGGCCACCAGCCAGCCGGTCACCGGCGCACCTCGTCGAGCACGCGCGAGCCGCCGTCGAGCAGCCGGTGGACGACCAGTTCGCGGCCGGCTGAGGGGTTTTCGGGAGTGGCGACGACCATCGTCCCCGGCGTGCTGCCGACGACGAGGGCCGCGCAGGCCGCCCGGGCCTCGTGGACCGCGTCGGGTTCACGCGGTAAGCCCACGGTGTCGAACCGGCCCGCCCGTGGGTGCCGGACCACCTCGACCAGGACTTGGAAGGACTCGCGCACCGCCGCGCCGGGGACCGCGAGCAGCCAGCGGAACCAGCGCGCCCGGGGCCGCCACCCACCGCCGACGGCCCGGCGCGCCGCGCGGGCGGCGAACGCGCACGGCACCGCCGCGACCGCCGCGGCCACGATCTCCGGCAGCGACGGCGTCGGCAGCGTCAGGACCCACAGGGCGGTCAGACCGAGCCACCAGGGCAGCACCTCGCTCTTCACGCCGGCCGGGTACCCCGCGGCCGGGCCCGCCAACCGGGGCTCAGCGGGCAGGCAGGTGGCCGCCCATCTTCTCGATCCGCTGGATCGCCGGCTCCGCGAGGATGCCGTGGACCAGCACCGACACGGCGACGGCGAGCGCGCCGACCCGCCACAGCACGTCCTGGTGCGCCACCGGCAGCCGGTCGATCGCGTAGGCGAGGTAGAAGAGCGTGCCGATGCCGCGGACGCCGAAGAACGCGATCGCCAGTGTGGCGGGCCGACCGGCGGAGGACCCGAGCAGCGACACCCAGCCGACCACGGGCCGCACCACCAGCACCGCGACGACCGCGATCACCACCTCCAGCGGGCGGAGGCCGAGCAGGAGGCCGTCCCCGATGGCGAGGCCCAGCCCGAGCAGGGCGAGCGGGACGAAGAGCCGTTCCAGCTGGTGGCCGAAGGCGTGCAGGACACCGTGGTAGTCGTGCTCCCGTTCCTGCTTCCGCACGCAGACGGCCGCGGTGAACACCGCGACGAACCCGTTGCCGTGGGCGAACTCCGCCAGCGCGTACGGCAGGAAGGCCAGCGCGAGCAGGACCAGGCCGTCGCCGTACTCCGCGAGCCGCAGCCGGTCCGACGAGGTGCGGAAGATCGCCCAGCCGAGCCCGCGGCCGGCGACCAGGCCGACCACCACGCCGGTCGCGACGGGCAGCAGCAGGTCGACGAGCACCCAGGAGACGTCCAGGTTCGGCCTGCTGCCCGCCATCGCCAGCCCGAGCAGGACGAACGGCATGGCCAGCCCGTCGTTGAGCCCGGCCTCGGTGGTCAGGGTGAAGCGGATTTCGTTGTCCCGGGCCAGTTCCGGCTCGACGTCGGGGTGCGGCACGCCGATGTCGCCCGCCAGCACCGGGTCGGTCGGCGCGAGCGCCGCGGCCAGCAGCAGCGCCACGCCCGGCGCCAGCGCGAGCCACCAGTACCCGAGCGCGGCGATCACCAGGATCGACAGCGGCATGGTCAGCGCGAGCAGCCGCCACGTCGAGCCCCAGCGCTTCAGCCCGAACGGCCGGTCGACGGACAGGCCGGCCCCGGCGAGCGCGACGAGAATACCCAGCTGGGTGAAGGACTCGACGCCGTGCAGGTGCTGGGCGGGGTCGCTCCAGCCGTTGCCGTAGGGCGCGGGCAGCGGCAGCAGGCCCAGAGCGATCCCGGCGATCAGCATCACGAGCGGCACCGAGAACGGCCGGTCGGCCACGAGTTTCGGCACGATCGCCGCGGCCAGGGCGAGCAGGCCGGCCACGCCGAACAGCACCGTCAACGACGACAAAGGGTCCTCCTGCCCGCTCGAGCCGTGCCACCCGGGCGGGAGGTCCGTGCGCGGGGTCCCGGCCGAGCGTGAGCCGGTTCCGCCGACGCCGCCGCCCGGTGCGGATGCGGGTAGCGTGACCGGGAGGTGGCGTCGCGCCCGGGGTTCCCGGTGTGCGCGCGGCGAAACCGGTGAGGAGGCGCCGTGACGGCGGCGAACGGGGCCGGGCGGCCCTGCCGGTTCTGCGGCACGGTGCGCGGCCCCCGGGTCCCGGGCAAGGCCGGGCCGATCTGCGTGGACTGCGTACGAGCCGGCCTGCGGGTGGTCCACGACGGCGCCGACCGCGAAACCCCGGGCGGCGACGTGCTGGCGGCGGTGACCTCACCGCTGGCCGCGGTCTGCGAGTTCTGCGGCCGCCGCGAGCGCCGGACATTCCTCGGGCTGCGGCGCCCGCTGCTGCGGGTGACCTGCGCCCAGCGCGACGCGGTGATCTGCGTCGACTGTCTCGATCACGCCGGGGACGTGCTGAACCTCGCCCTGCGTCATTGATGGCGTGGCCGAGCCGGTACCGCCGCGGTCGAGCGGCGATACCGGCTCGTCAGGTCACGCGGTCGCGGTGAAGACGTACGAGCCCGCGGGCACGAAGTACGACCCCGACGACGACGGCACCGCTTCCGGCGGCGCCACCACCGACCCCGGCTGCGACGTCGGCACCTGCACCGTCGCCGACGACCCCGCCGGGACCGTCACCCGCAGCGTCAGCTTCCCGGCCGAGACCGACCAGTCGCTGACCGCGCCGCCGTACGGGGTCTCGTACGCCGACTTCGCCGACGTCACCCCGCCGCCCGGGCGCGGCGCCACCAGCAGCGACGCGTAGCCCGGGGACGCCGGCGACAGGCCGCCGACCGAGCGGTACAGGAAGTCGCCCACCGAGCCGAGGCCGTAGTGGTTGAACGAGTTCATCCCGGGGTCGTTGAACGACCCGTCCGGCTTGATCCCGTCCCAGCGCTCCCAGATCGTCGTCGCGCCGTGGCCGATCATGTAGCCCCAGCCGGGGAAGTCCGGCTGCAGCAGCACCTGGTACGCGACGTCCGCGTGGCCGTGCGAGGCCAGCACCGGCAGCAGGTTCTCGACGCCGAGGAACCCGACGCTGAGGTGACCACCCGCCGCCGCGACGCGCGCCGCCAGCTTGTCCGCCGCCGGCTGCACCCGGGAGGCCGGCAGCAGCCCGAACGCCAGGGCCAGGACGTACCCGGTCTGCGTGTTCGCGCCCACCGTGCCGTCCGCCTGCGTGAACCGGTTCGTGAACGCCGTCCCGATCTGGTCGGCCAGCGTCCCGTACTTCGTCGCCTCCGCGGTGTGCCCGGTGGCCGCGGCCATCCGGGACACCAGCCGCGACGACCACGCGAAGAACGCCGTCGAGATCAGGTCCTGCGCGGTGTTGTCGTTGACGTTGAGCCAGTCGCCGAACGTCTGGTGGTCGCGGATCAGGTCGGCACCCGAGGTCGATCGCAGGTACTCCACCCACTTGACCATGGCGGCGAAGTGCTCGTCGATCACGCCGGTGTCGCCGTAGCGCTGCCACAGGGTGTAGGGCACGATGACGCCCGCGTCACCCCAGCCCGCCGTGCCCGAACCGCTCAGCACGCCCGGCGCGACGTCGGTGAACGACCCATCGTCGTGCTGCGCGTCGACCAGGTCGTCGCTGAACTTGCCGAGGAAGTTCGCGACGTCGAGGTTGAACGTCGAGGTGCCGGCGAAGATCCCGATGTCGCCGGTCCAGCCGAGCCGCTCGTCACGCTGCGGGCAGTCGCTCGGCACGGACAGCATGTTCGAGCGCTCACCCCACAGGATGTTGTGCTGCAGCTGGTTCACCAGCGTGTTCGACGACGTGAACGTGCCGGTCTGCGCGCCGGAGGTCCACATCGCCCGGCCGGTCAGCGTCGACGCCGTCGGCGCGGACGGGAGCCCGGTCAGCTCGACGTACCGGTAGCCGTGCACGGTGAAGCGCGGCTCGTACGTCTCCGTGCCGCCGGTGCCCGCCAGGGTGAACCGGTCGGTCGCCTGGGCCGCGCGCAGGTTCGTCGTGTAGATCGTCCCGTCCGGGTTGAGCACCTCGGCGTGTCGCATGGTGACCGTGGTGCCGGCCGGGCCGGTCACCGAAAGCCGGTTCCAGCCGCTGAAGTTCTGACCGAGGTCGGCCACCCAGACCCCCGGCTTCGGCTGGGTCCACGCGACGGGCTTGAACTCCTGCTGCACCGTGACGCCGTTGTCCGCCTGCGGCACCAGGTTCGGCTTCGCGCCGGTCTTCACGCGGGGCGCGGCCCACGTCCGGTCGTCGAAGCCGGGCCGGTCCCAGCCGGTCGCCAGCCGCGCGTCGTAGGTCTCGCCCTGGTAGAGGTCGTCGGCGCGGATCGCGCCGTCGCCGGACTTCCAGGTGCCGTCGGTCGCGACCGTGGTGGACGTGCCGTCGGTGAACGTCAGCTTCAGCTGCGCCGAGTACCACGGCTCGGTGCCGTACTTCTGGCTGCCGGCGATGCCGATGCTGCCGGAGTACCAGCCGTTGCCGACCATCGCGCCGAGCACGTTCTCGCCCGGCTTGATCTGCCTGGTGACGTCGGAAACGCGGTACTGCAGGCGTTTCGCGTAGTCCGTCCACCCGGGAGCGAGGACCTCGCCGCCGACCTTGACGCCGTTGAGGTGGGTCTCCTGCAGGCCGAGCGCGGTGGTGAGCAGCCGCGCGCTCGCGACCGGCTTCGAGACCGTGAAGCTCTTGCGCAGCAGGGGGGCGGGGGCGCTGACGGCGACGTTCGCACCCCACGGCCCGGTGCCGTACGCGGTCAGTGCCCTCGCCGCGGTCCAGGAGCTGTCGTCGAACCCGGGCTGCTGCCAGCCGTCCGGACCGGTCTGGTTCGCCTTCCACGTGCCGTCGGTGCCGACCGTGGGTCCACCTTGGACGGTCAGCTTGGCGATCATCCCGGCCGGGCTCTGCGTGGTGTTCTCCGCGCTGATCGCGATGGTGTTCGTCCCGGCGGTCAGCAGGCTGCCGACGTCGACGACGGCCGCGGTCTTCCACGAGTCGGCGACGCGCGGGGAGTCGCTGACCCGGGTGCCGTTGACCCACACCGTCGCGGTGTCGTCGCCGGTCACGACCAGGGTGGCCTTCGACGGCGCCGCGGTCAGGTCGAAGGACTTGCGGAAGAACCGGGTGGCCGGCGGGACTCCGCCGATCGGGTCGCCTTCGGGGTACCAGACCCAGCTCGCGCCGGCGAGGTCCGGGCCGGCCGTGGCGCGGCCGAGGAAGGCGCCGGTCCACTCGGTGCCCGCGTCGCGCAACGCCGTTTCGAAGCGCTGCACCGCACTCCAGTCGCTCATCCGGCCTTGGCCGTCCCAGACGCGGACCTTCCAGGTGTAGGCGGTCAGCGACGTCAGCGCGGGACCGCCGTAGGCGACGTCGGCCTGCTGCGCGGACGTGACGCGGCCGCTGTCCCAGACGTCCTTGCCCCCGGCGGACACCACGAGCTGGTACGCCGATTGCCGTTGCTGCGCGGCCGAAGACGCCAGCTTCCAGCCGAACCGCGGCTGGTCGACGCCGATCGGGTTCGGGCGCTGCCCGACCGTCGCGCTCGCGACGGACAGCGGCGTCTTGGCCGACGCGCCCGGCGTGCCGACGCGCGTGCCCCACGGGCCGCTGCCGTAGGTGCCGAGATCCCGGGCGGCGGCCCAGGTCCCGTCGGCGAAGCCGGGCTGTTCCCAGCCGTCGGGCGCGGTCGTCGCGCTCTTCCAGCCGGCTCCGGTGGTGAGGTCGGTGGTGCCGGACGCGGTCGTCACGCGCACCCGTCCGAGCAGGCCGGCCGCGCCGCCGGAGTTGCGGACGGCGACGGCGAGCGTGTTGCCGCCGGGGGTCAGCGCGGGCCGCAGGTCCACCGACAACGCGGACTTCCAGGAGTCGGTGGTGCGGGCCGACGAAGCCAGGGGTTTGCCGTTGAGCCAGACGTCGACGGTGTCGTCGCCGGTGACGACGAACCGGGCGTCGCTGACCGCGGCGGCGGGGACGGTGAAGGCGGTGCGGAAGTAGCGGGTCGCGGCGGGCGCGGTCACCCGGGCGTCGCCTTCCGGGTACCAGATCCAGTGGGCACCGGCCAAGTCGACCGGGGGAGCGGCGCCGGCCGGGGGAACCGACGCGGCGGAGAGGACCAGGATCGCGGCGAGCGTGGTGGTGGTCGCGCGCCAGAGCTTCGAGGGCAGCATGCGGGGCTCCCTTACGGCGGGGATGGAGCGGCCAGGTTTAAAACGTTTCAATAGAGCCTGATACGTGACTGTAATCACGAACTCACACGTTGGCAATACTCCACCGGGACGTAGGGGCAGTGAATCGCTTCGACGATAGCGGGGATTCCTAAATCGTTTTAGGTCGCTCAGGCGTCCGTTTCGCGGCGAATCGGAGCGTTGACGAAAGCGGGCCGCGAGCTGCATAGTGCTCGCTGGTAACGCTCACATCATTCGGTCCCCTCTGGAGGCTTTTGTGTCTCAACGTCGAGACGACAAGAATGTTAGCGCTAACAATAAGACGCGGATCTGGCGCGTGCTGGTGGGCATCGTCGCGCTGGTGGCCGCGAGCCTGACGACCGCGTCGACGGCGTCGGCCGCCGCGTCCCTGCCGTGCGACATCTACGGCGCCGCGGGCACGGCCTGCGTCGCCGCGCACAGCACCACGCGAGCCCTCTACGGCACCTACAACGGGCCGCTGTACCAGGTCCAGCGCGCGAGGGACGGCGCGAAGACCGACATCGGCCTTCTGGCGGTCGGCGGCTACGCCAACGCGGCGGCCCAGGACTCCTTCTGCGCCGGGACGACGTGTCTCATCACCGAGATCTACGACCAGTCCCCGCGCCACAACGACCTCACGATCGAGGGCCCCGGCGGCGCGGGCGGCCAGGACACCGGCGTCCCCGCGGACGCCCTGCCGGTGACCGCCGGCGGCCACCAGGTCTACGGCGCTTCGTTCTCCGGCCGGATGGGCTACCGCGACAACACGACGACCGGCGTCGCCAAGAACGGCCAGCCCGAGGGCATGTACATGATCACCTCCGGCACGCACGTCAACGGCGCCTGCTGCTTCGACTACGGCAACGCCGAGACGAACAACCAGGACACCGGCAACGGCCACATGGACGCGCTCAACTTCGGCACCGAGTGCTGGTTCCAGCCCTGCCACGGCGCGGGTCCCTGGGTGCAGGCCGACCTGGAGAACGGGCTGTTCCAGTCCAGCGCCGGCGGGAGCCAGAACACCGCGAACACCGGCATCACGGCGCCGTTCGTCACCGCGCTGCTGAAGAACAACGGCCAGAACTTCTTCGCGCTCAAGGACGGTAACGCCCAGTCCGGCGGCCTCCGGACGACCTACTCCGGCCCCGAGCCGACCGCGGCCGGGTACTCGCCGATGCACCAGGAAGGCGCGATCGTCCTGGGCACCGGCGGCGACAACAGCAACGGCTCGATCGGCTCGTTCTTCGAAGGAGTGATGACCGCCGGGCTGCCGACCGACGCGGCGGACAACGCGGTCCAGGCGAACGTCGTCTCCGTCGGCTACGGCGGCCCGACCGGGTCCACCGGCACCCTGAACCCCGGCTCGGAGATCTCCGTGCGCGCGACCACCGCGTGCTGCACGAGCGACTACCTCCGCCACCGGAACAACAACACGGTGATCACGCCGGTCAGCTCCACTTTGGACAAGAGTGACGCCACGTGGATCGTCCGGAAGGGACTCGCCGACGCGTCCTGCGTGTCGTTCGAGTCCCGGAACTACCCCGGGGACTTCCTGCGCCACTTCGACTTCCAGGTGTACCGGCAGCCGATGGACGGCAGCGCGGCGTTCCGCGCCGACGCGACGTTCTGCCCGGTGGCCGGGAAGAACGGGCAGGGCTCGTCGTTCCGCTCGTACAACTACTCCGGGAAGTACCTGCGGCACTACAACAACACCGTCTACATCGCCGACACCAGCGGCGCCCACGCCTGGGACGCCGCCGGTTCGTACAACGACGACGTCAGCTGGGTGATCGCGCAGCCCTGGGCGCCCTGATCCGGCGGACGACGACCACGGCCGCCGCGCCCAGCAGCACCAGGGCGATCGGCAGTGCCGTGGGCAGCCACGGCCAGGCCCGGCCTTCGAAGCCGACGCCGTCGGTGGGCAGCTCCAGGACCTTCGCGGTCCAGCGCGCGGTCGCGACGTCCGTGCGGCGCGAGAGCGCGCTCACCGCGGTGTCGTAGGCGAAGCCGGGCCGGTCGTGGACGTACTCCGGAGCCGGGCCGCCGGGCGGGGGCGTGACCCCGCGCGTCGCGCCCGGCACGACCAGCCGGTCGAGGTCCGCCGCGGCGAGGGACGCTCGCGGCACGAAGGTCAGGCCGTGGCGGGACCGGATCGGGGCGCCGTCGGCACTCACGGCGAGCGTCCGCGAAGACAGCGACTGGCCTTCGGTGTCGAACACCGACGCCAGCTCGATCTCGCCGACGCCGTCGGCGAGCAGCACCCCGATCTCGTCCGGGTCCCACCGGAAGGCGGCGTTGACGATCGCGGCCGCGTCCGGCATCGACGCCGGCTCGTGCACCGGAACGGTGGTGCCGTAACGCGTCCAGCCGACCGCCTTCGCGGCGTCGGCCGCCACGTCGCGACCGGCGAGCCGCTCGACCCAGTGCAGTGTCCCGTCGATGCCCGACAGGATCCCGGCGGTGGTGACGACGTCGCCGTCGTCGACGAACCGCTGCCCGCGCACCCAGCGCACGGCCGGGTAGTCGCCGGCGAACGCTTCGAGCTTCAGCCAGTGGGCGGTGGCCGGACGGCCGTCGAGCAGCCCGGTCGAGGCGAGGACGCCACCACCGTTGCAGACGCTCAGCAGCTTCGCGCCGTGGGCGGCCTGGGCGCGCAGCCAGTTCTTGACCGGCTCGGTGCTCGGCTCGCCGACGTCCGGGAGCGCGGGCACGACGACGAGGTCCGGCGCCTTCGGGCCGAGCCGGGCGGCGAGGTCGTCGAAGCTCAGGTCGGGGACGAGGTCGAGGCCGCCGGTCAGCGGCTTCGGCTCGCGCTTCGGCGCGGCGGTGTAGACGTTGAACCGGCCGGTCGCGGCGAGGATCTCGTACGGCGCCAGGGTGTCGGAGACGACGGCCCCGCGGTCGCCGACGACGACCACCGCGGTCGGCTTGGCCGGGTCGTGCACCGGTGGCGCGGCGGCGGGCAGGGGCCGGTCCGGGCCGGGGGAGTACAGCGCGTCGAACGCGGACAGAGCGGAGACGGCGGCGCCGATGCCGGGGACCGCCAGCACGGCGACGACCAGGGCGAACCACTTCAGGACGGTCTTCATGTCAGTGCCAGTACTCGGCGCGGCGCCACACCATGACGGCCAGCATGAGCGGGACCATGAGCACGTGCCCGGCGACCATCAGGGTCCCGCCGCCGATCGCCTCGAACCAGAACGGCACCAGCAGCACGACGAACGGCAGGTACATCGCGGCGGCCATCTCGGCGATCCGCGGCCACGAGTGCCGGCGCAGCAGCATGGCCGCGGTCATGGCGACCGTCATGTTCGTGGCCTTGACGAGCGCGGCGGCGTCCGGGCGTTCGAGCCAGGCGACGGGCCAGAGCGGGTGCAGCACGACCATGCCGATGAGCATGGCGGCGACCATCTCGACGTAGTGCGCGGCGAACCGGGCGAGCTTGCGGGTGGTGGTCCGGGGTGGTGCGGCGGTGATCATCTCGGTTCCCTCCAGGTTTCTCCTGGACGAGAATCCCGGGTGCCGGCCCCGCTGCCAGGTGCCGGAAGTCATGACCCGGGTCATGTGACCGCTCAGAGCAGGCCGAGGTCCCTGGCCCGCAGGGCGGCTTGGGTGCGGTCGCGGGCGCCGAGCTTCCCCAGCAGGTTCGTCACGTGGTTCTTCACCGTGCCCTCGGCGAGGAACAGCGACGCCGCGATCTCGCGGTTGCTGCGGCCGTCCGCGAGCAGGCGCACTACTTCCCGCTCCCGCTCGGACAACGGCACCACCAGCGGCTGGGGCCGCGGCTCGGGCAGCTGCGCGAACCGCGCGACCACCTTCGCCGCCACCGACGGCTGCAGCACCGACTCGCCCCGCGCGGCCGCCAGCACCGCTTCGACCAGCCGCGCCGACGAGACGTCCTTGAGCAGGTAGCCGACGGCGCCCGCGCGCAGAGCCGCGAAGACGTCTTCGTCGTCGTCGAACGTCGTCAACGCGATGACCTGGACCGACGGGTGCTCCTGGCGCAGCCGCCGGGTCGCGCCGACGCCGTCGAGGACCGGCATGCGCAGGTCCATCAGGACGACGTCCGGTCGGAGCTCCGACGCCCGCTTCAGTGCCTCCTCGCCGTTGCCCGCCTCGCCGACGACGTCGATGTCGTCGTGGGTCGCGAGCAGGGTGGCGAGGGCTTCGCGGAACAGCGCCTGGTCGTCGACGAGCAGGACGCGGACCGGTGTCATCCCGGGACCTCCATGCTCAGTGCGCTGCCCTCGCCGGGCGCCGAGGTGAAGTCGAGCTTGCCACCCAGCTGCCCGGCGCGTTCCCGCAGCCCCAGCAGGCCGAAGCCGGTCGACGCGCCGCCGTTCGTGCCGGCGCCGTCGTCGCGGACCACGACCCGGACCGAGGCGTCGGCGTAGTCCAGGACCAGCTCGACGCGGCCCGCGCCGGCGTGCTTGCGGACGTTCGTCAGACCTTCCTGCGCCGTGCGGAAAAGGGCCTCCCGGTGTTCCGCCGGCAGCGGCCGCTCGGCACCGGAGACGGTCAGCTCGGCCGGGACACCGGCTTCCGAGACGAGCGCCCGCAACGCGTCCGGCAACGGCGTCGACCGCGGTTCGCGCAGCGCTTTCACCGATCGGCGGACCTCGGCGAGAGCGTTTTCGGCCTGTTCCTGCGCCTTCGCGAGGACCTCGTCGGCTTTGCCCGGGTCGGTCGGCAGCACCGCCCGCGCGGCCTTGACCTGCATCTGGACCACGGTCAGCGAGTGCCCGAGCCCGTCGTGGATGTCGCGCGCGACGCGGTTGCGCTCCTGCGCCGTCGCCAGCCGCTCGGCCTGGGTGGCGTAGTCGCGGAGTTTCGCGTGCGCCTCGGCGAGTTCGCCGCGTGAGCGCTGTTCCCGCACCAGCAGCTCGGTGATGACCGCGGCGAACAGCACCGAGACGAGCGTGCTGAGGCCTTCGCGCAGGCCCGCGCCCAGCGCCATCCCGAGGTGCACGAGCGGCACCACGGCGATGACGAGCGCGATGACCGGCAGGGGCAGCCGCAGCAGCACGCACTGGCTGACCAGCACGACGAGGAACAGCGTCGCCCCGACGCCGGCGCTGATCGTGAAGGTCACGAAGGCCAGTGGCAGCTGGACACCGACGTACGCGGCCTTCCCCACCCAGCCGTCGCGGGTGCGCACCCAGCCGAAGCCCGCCGTGGCGACGAGAGCGAACACCGCGCCGAAAACCAGAGCGGGCACGGGCTCCCCGGACCCGAGGACTCCGAGCACGATCGAGAGGAAGGCGCCGCAGGTCAGCACCCCGAGAGCCCGGTTCATGCGGTCACTGTGGGGCGTCCGGCCCGCGCGGTCAACCACTCGCTCACGCGGCCGTCCGGGTCCGCGCCGCTTACGCTGGGAACGACGGCGAAGCCGAGACGGGAGTCCGACATCGATGTCAGTCCTCTGGGGCGTGTCCTTCGACGCCACTCCGCTCTCCGGGGTCGTGGTCGAGTTCCTCAAGACGGCGCGCCGGTTCGCCGGCCACCGGGTCCACCTCGACCTCGGCTACGACATCAAGGCCGACAAGGGCGCGTTCTTCCGGCCCTACCGCGACGAAGCCGGGCTGCTGCCCGGGTGGGTCACGCTCGACCGCGTCGAAGGCGTCGACGGGATTCGCGGCTACGACCGCGAATTCGTCGATCGGGTCCTGCGCGAAGTGGTCCAGCACGGCGACGAGACGCTGCGTCCGGAGATCGACCGGATCGCCGGTGAGCTGGCCGGGAAGATCGTGGCGACCTGGGAGCGCCTCGGCGTCACGATGGTGATGGTGGAAAACGGCACCCTGCCCGAGAACCTCACCTACACCGAAGCGCTCTACCGCGCGATCGACCGCTACGGTGCCCGCCACCGCCTCGGCCGGTTCGTGTTCTGGCGCGACCACGACCTCATGTGGCAGAGCGAACCCGGCATCGCGAAGTACGGCCGGTTCCCGTACCCCGGTGTCCCCACACCGCGGAACTCCCCGCACATCCACTACTTCGCGCTGCACGAGCAGGCTCGGGCGAAGACCCTGGAGTGGGTTCCCGGTCTGCGGAACATCGACGTCCTGCCCAACGCGTTCGCCATCGCCCCCGCGCGGGTCGACGACCGCAACGCGGGTTTCCGCCGTGACCACGGGATTCCCGGCGACGTCCCGCTGCTCGCCCGGATCACGCGGATCATCCCGCAGAAGCGCATCGACCGGGACCTGCACCTCTTGGCCCTCCTGCCGGACGCGTGGCTGTTCGTCGCCGGCGACGTCGCCGAGGCGCCTTCGGAACACGACCGGCTCGCCGGGCTGGCGACGCGGCTCGGCGTCCGCGACCGCGTCGTGTTCGGCGGCTGGCTGACGCCGTACGACACGGCCGTGCCCGGCCGGTACTCGGTGCGCGACCTCCTCGCGCACGCGACCGTCGTGTCCTTCCTGACCTCCTACGACTACGAGAGCTACGGCAACCCGGTCAGCGAGGCGATCGCTTCCGGGACGCCGTACGTCACCAGCGGCTACGAGCTGTACGACGTCGTCTACGGCCGCAAGGGGTTCCGGGCCCCGGTGCTGGACATCCGGGCCCGCGACCTGCCGGACGCGGCGTTCGCGCGAGAGGTTTCCGAGCTGATCACCGACGAAGGGAAACGGGCGGACGTGGTGCGGGCGAACTCCGAACTCGGGCAGGCGCACTTCGGGACGCGGGTCGTCGACGACCTCGTCGACCGGCTCTACCCGCCACCGATGGGCGCCGGCACGCGGCTCTCCGTCGTGCTGCCGGTGTACAACGAGGCCGCGAACCTGCCGGAGGTCCTGCGCACGCTGCACGACCAGCGCGACGGCGACGCGCCCCTGGACAAGGGCCGGTACGAGGTCGTGCTCGTCGACAACAACTCGACCGACGACACCGTGGCCGTCGCGCGCGCCTTCGCGGCGTCCCACCCCGACCTGGCGCTGCACGTGATCGGCGAAGCCGAGCAGGGCGTCTCGTGCGCGCGGCGGGCGGGCATGGACTTCGCCGCGGCGCGCAGCCGGAACCGGCCGGACACCGATCCGGGGGAGCGGTTCTACCTCGTGTCGGCCGACGCCGACTGCCGCGTCGATCCGCACTGGCTGAGCGAACTGTGCACCGCGATGGAGGAGAGCAAAGCCGCGATCGGCGTCTGCGACTACTACTACGACGCTTCGCACTTCACCGGACGGCCGCGGTTGTGGGACGCGATCCAGCGGACACTGCGCTGCCGCGCCGTCACGTTCTCGCTGTTCGGCGGTTTCCCCGACGGCAAGGGGTTCGCCGTCGAGCGTGACGCCTACGAGCGCGCCGGCGGCATCGAGATCTTCTACCAGCTGCAGGACGGGAAGTTCGTCAGCCACCTGTCCGACGACTGGGACTTCGGGATCAAGGTCGCCAGCGGCGGCGACGCCATCACGTACGCGCCCCGCTCGCGCGTCGAGATCAACCCGCGCCGCGTCGACCACGCCATCGACGAGGTCATCGCCGGCCGGGCCTACGGATCCGACGGCATCATCGTCATGCGCGACATCCGGCCTTCGGTGCCCGCCGCCGCCTCGGATCTGACCGAAGCCGAAGCGCGGCAGGCGTGGGAGTTCTCGATCAAGGACTTCACGCCGAAGAACACGATCCTGCCGGTGCTGCTCACGCCCACGCTCCTCGAAGACGACGCCGTCACAGCGTTCTTCGGTGCCGATCTGGCGTCCCGGCTCGCGCGGCGGATCGCCGAGATCCGCGACGAGATGCGCGTCGTCGACTTCACGCCGATCCACGCGTACAAGACGCCGTCGTACCGGCTGTACTTCGAGTTCGCCGACGAGCTGTTCGCCTGCCTGCGGCGGCACGTCGGCGACGACATCGGTTTCCCGCCGCCACTGCCGCCGTGCCTGGCGGAGATCCCGGCGGAGCGCTTCGCGGAGTTCGTCCGCTACTACTGCGAAGACCGGGAATCCGGAGAGGCCCACAACTACTTCGGCAACGGAGGGGTGTTCTGATGACCCTCGCCTACGAAGAGGCGATCGGCTCGCTGCACACGCTCGACCCGGCGTGGCCGCGGCCCGCGGTGCTCGACGTCCTCGAGGCGCCGGAAAACCGGCACCTGCTCGACTTCGTGCAGGAGGACCCGTTCGGGGCGCACGTGTTCCCGGGCAACGTCCCCGGCTCGCCGTCGGACTTCCTGCGTGATCTCGACGCGCAGCTGGCCGCTTCGCGCCCCATCCACCTCTGGTCCTACATCCCGACCTGCGCGTACCGCTGCCGCTTCTGCCAGTACCCGGTGGTGCTGGTCAAGGGGAAACCCGAAGTGGCGTACGAGAAAGCGAAGCACTGGGTCGACCTCAACATCGCCGAAGCCCGGCTGTGGCTGGACGCCGTGCCGCACCTGGCCGGGGTCGAGGTGGGGGAGTTCAACGTCTTCGGCGGCACGCCGTCGCTGCTGCCGGAGCCGGAGATCCGGCGCCTGCTGGAGTTCTACCGCTCGGAGTTCGGGTTCACCGCGGACACGACGATCCGGTTCGAGGGCGACCCCAGCACGTTCACCCCGGCCAAGCTCGAGCTGCTGCGGGAGCTGGGCTGCACCAAGCTGTCCAGCGGCGTCCAGTCGTTCGACGACCACGTGCTGGAGCTGTGCGGCCGCGAGCACAGTGCGGAAATGTGCGTCGACTTCGTCCGCAACGCGGCGTCGATGGGGTTCGAGTGGGTCAGCATCGACCTGATGTACGGGCTGCTCGACCAGACCCTGGACAGCGTCCGCCGCGACCTCGACGTCGTGCTGGAGAACGAAGTCACGGCGGTGGTCTGCACGAAGCTGCACCTGGCGTCCTACAGCGACACCCGCACCGGCGTCACCGGCGAAAAGCCGGCGGCCTGGCAGCTTCCCGCGTACCGGGACAAGCTCGTGCGCGACGGCCACCGCTGGCCCACCCTCGGCGAGCAGTACCAGATGCGGGAGCTGCTCACCGACGGCCTGCGCGCCGAGGGCTACACCGAGCACCCGACGATGTACTTCGCGCGCGCCGGCCTCGGGCCCGAGAAGTGGAAGGCCATCATGGTCGACCAGGACAAGCAGGAAGCCGAGGTCGCGATCGGACTGGGCGGTTCGTCGAGCTGCCGCGCGTCCGAGGCGATCACCGACGTGAATTCGAAGCGGTACATCGAAACCGTGTCGGACGGCCGGATCCCGCTGGGCTCGGCCACGCGCTTCACGCCCGAGGCGCAGGAGGCGCGGGCGGTGAAGATGGCGCTGACGACGTTGCAGCCACTGCGGGATTCCCTGCACGCGTCGCGGTTCCCGGGGCGTTCGCTCTTCGCGGAACCGTGGCTGGGGAAGTTCCGGTCGCTGGCCGGGCGCGGGCTCGTCGAGCTGCGGCCGGTCGACGGCGTCGTCGAGCTCACCCGGGCGGGGGAGGTACTGGTCGAGGCGATCATCACCACCGAGCTATAGATCACCACATCGAGTGACCTATCGCTCGCGGGGAGCGACAAGGCCAGGCAGCATGGGCTTCGGACGTGCCCGTACCGAGATCGGAGCCCTGATGAGCCGAACCGTTGCCGGACACGACGAACAGCGGTGGCGGCCTCGGCTCGCCGCAGCGGGTGCCTTGGCCGCGCTCGCTTCGGTGGTCGTCGCCGTCCCCGCTGGAGCCACCGAAGCCGCGCCGGACTACTCCCTCGCCGGCACGAACTTCGCGGGCACGCAGATCGCGGCGCACGAAGGCGTCGTGCCGGGCTCGGCCCGAGCCGACACGACCGACCAGACGCTCGGCCACGACGTGAGCGGTCACCAGGGCCCGGTCGATTGGGGTGCCGCGGCGGCCGGCGGCGCGAAGTTCACCTACGTCAAGGCGACCGAAGGCACCGGGTTCGTCAACCCCCAGTACGGCCAGCAGTACGACGGCGCGCACGCGGCGGGCCTGATCCGCGGCGCGTACCACTTCGGCCGCCCCGACGTCTCGGGCGGCGCGGAGCAGGCGGAGTACTTCATCGCCCACGGCGGCGGCTGGCGGTCCGACGGCAAGACGCTCCCGGGCGCGCTGGACATCGAATACAACCCCTACGGCGACGTCTGCTACGGCAAGAACCCGGCCGACATGACGGCGTGGATCACCGACTTCACCCGCACCTACCTGGCGAAGGTCAAGCGCAGCGCGCTGATCTACACCAGCACGGCGTGGTGGAAGCAGTGCACCGGCAACGCGTCCGGGTTCGGGAACACGAACCCGCTGTGGCTCGCGCGGTACGGCCCGGAGGTCGGCGAGCTCCCGGCGGGCTGGGACAAGCAGAGCATCTGGCAGTTCGCGCGCGGCGGCGGCCTCCCGGGCGACCAGAACTACTACAACGGCCCGTTCGGCCGGGTGGTGGCGCTGGCCGGCGGCGCGGCTTAGCGCTCCCAGCGGCCCGTCAGGTCCGGCCACGGCGGCCGCCTCAGCACGGCGAGCGTACCGAGGGTCGCGGCGACCAGCCCGGTGCCCACGGCCAGCAGGGCCACGCGCGTCGCGTCGACCGCCGGTTCGAACTTGGCCTGGCCTTCGCGGATGGCGAACACCCCCGGCGGGTTGGTCACGGTGATGACCGTCGTGCCGTCGGGCGTCTCGTACGGTTCACCGAACAGCCGTGGGGTGCTCTCGGCTCGTCGGGGCAGGCCTCGCAGCGTCATGACACCTCATCGAACCCGCAAACCCGGCGGCTGACAAGATCGGACAAGCTGCTTGCCGCTTCGATGATCGGCTCCCTACCATCGATCGGATGCGAGCAGTCCATCGGATCGCTGTACTGGCCACGATTTCCGCGGTGGTCGTCGCCTCGGCGCCGGGTGCGGACGGCGCGGGACACGCCTGGTTCACGTCGTGGGCGCAGTCGCAGGACGGGCACGCGGACGCACCCGTCGCCGGCCGTTCGCTGCGGATGATCACGCACCTGAGCCAAGGCGGCGACGCCGTGCGCGTCCGGCTCCAGAACACGTTCGGCACCGGCCCGCTGACCATCGACCACGCCACCGTCGCGCCGAGCACGAGCGGCGCCGAGGTTGCCGGGGTGCGCGACCTGACCTTCGTCGGCTCGTCCGCCGTCACGATCCCGGTCGGCGCGGACGTCTGGAGCGACGAAACCCGGCTCGTGACGCGCCCGGACACGAACCTCGCGGTCAGCATGTTCGTCGCGGGCACGGTCACGCCCGGCCGCCACGGCGCGGCCCTGCGGGACAACTACCTCACCGCACCGGGCTCGGGCGACCACACGGCCGACGCTTCCGGCAGCGCTTTCACCTCCACGGTCGGCTCGACGTACGTCGTGAGCGCGGTCGACGTGCACAATCCCGCCTTGCACGGAACAGTCGTCCCGTTCGGCAGCTCGGTCGTCGACGGAATCGGCAGCACCAACTGCGGCCCGGGCTGCACGCAGCTCGGCGCGGACCGGCGCTGGACGGACGACCTGGCCCGCCGGATCGTCGCGGAGGCGCCCGCTTCGGCCCAGCTGGCGGTGGCGAACGCCGGCGTCTCGGGCACGACGAGCGCGCCGACGTGCCCGGGGATGCCGCCGTCGGTGGCGGGCCTGGACGCCGGGAGCCGCCTCGACCGCGACGTCCTGGCGCTGCACGGCGTCACGTCGGTCATCTACTACTACGGCACCAACGACCTCGCCTACGGCTGCGACGGCGCGACGATCCTGGCCAGCTACCGCGCCGTGTTCCAGCGGCTGCGCGCGGCCGGGATCGCCGTCTACGTCACGCCGAGCACGCCGCGGCCCGGCTACGACGACGCCGCGAACCTCGCCCGGCACGACATCGGCCTGTTCGTCTCCCGCTGGTCCTCGTGCGGCGGCACGTGTTCCGGCGTGGTGAACTTCGACGAGGTGCTGAAGGATCCCTTGAAGCCGAACAGCATCCTCCCGGCTTACGACAACGGCGACGGCATCCACGCGAACGCGGCGGGCCAGCGGGCGCTGGCGGACTTCATCTCCCTGCCGATGCTGGCCGGGTCCGCGCGCCGATGACCCGATCCGGGACGGTTCTTCACACGATGGCGTGACCGCGCGAGTCGGAACGGCCGGACTGTGCGCACGGTTCACCACAGTACGTCCGGTGATGAACAACTCGATGGACGACGCCGGGTGCTGCCTGCTGTCCGTGGCCTGGAACGTCGCCCCGCTGACCGAAGGGCGGCCGGACTCCCGGCGCGGCGACCTCCGGCGCAGGGTCGTGGCGGTGTGCCGCACCGCCGGGCACGGCGCCCGCGACTGGGCCACGCGGAACGGGACCGGCACCGAGGCCGAGTACCGGCCGTTCCTGCAGCTCGCCGACGTCGCCTACGAGATCGCCACGTTGCTGCAGCTGGTCGAGGACTTCCTGGTGCCGGACCTGGAGCGCGAGCACCGCCGCTGGGCCGAGATCGAGGAACTGGCTTCGCGGATGACGGAGCTCGCCGACTGGACGTCGGGATTCTTGAGCTTGTCAGGTTCCGCCTTACGCGCGTAAGGTCCACCCTGACAAGGGAGGTTTCGATGGCGGCTGCTGTCATCGCACGGTGTTCGTTCTGCGCGAAGCCGAACACGGAGGTGGACACGCTCGTCGGCGGTCCGGGGGTGTTCATCTGCGACGGCTGTGTCCAGCTGTGCGTTTCGGTGATCGACGGCAAGCCGTCGGACGCGCCGCTGATCGCGCCCTGGGAGCACGACCTGCCGCTCGAGCAGGTGCTGCAGAACCTCGGCCCGGTCGCGGCGGCGACCACGCAGGTGCAGCAGAACCTGGCCGCGTGGGTCGGCAAGGCGCGCGAGCTGGGCGGCACGTGGGCGCAGATCGGCGACGCGCTGGGGATGACCCGTCAGTCGGCCTGGGAGCGCTTCGGTCCGGCTACGGCTTGACGCCTACGCCGGCGTAGAGGCCGTCCTCTTCGGGATCGACGACGGCGGCGAGCCGGTCCGGCCGCCAGTTCGCGGAGGTGGTCAGCCCGGGTTCGACGAGTTCGAAGCCGTCGAAGAGGGCGAGCACCTCGTCACGCGAACGCGGGTAGATGCTGTCCTGCGTCGACCGCATGGTCTCGGCGATCTTGGGGTCGCGCAGGACGGCGAAGTCGTTGGTGAGGTGGGTGAGCGCGAAGTGGCTGCCGGGCGCGAGCGCGTCGCGGTAGGTCCCGAAGACACCCCGGACCTCCGGCAGGTAGTGCCCGAGGGTGATGGCCAGCAACCCGACGGGTTCGCTGAGGTCGAGCAGCTTCTGCACGGACTCGGAGCCGAGCACGGCTTCGGTGTCGGTGGCATCGGCCTCGAAGGCCTCGGCGTGCGGATTGTCCTTGAGCAGCATGAGACTGTGCGCGACGGCGACGGGTTCGTAGTCGACGTAGACGACCTTGGCCGCGGGATCGACGGCCTGGGCGACTTCGTGCACGTTGCCGACGGTCGGGATCCCGGAGCCGAGGTCCAGGAACTGCCGGACACCCTGCTCGAGCATGAACCGCACGACGCGCCGCAGAAAGGCCCGGTTCCGCCGGGCGACGGCGGCCACCTGGGGCTGAATGGCCTCGAGCCGCTGGGCAACGGCCCGATCGGCGGCGAGGTTGTGGGCCCCGCCGAGGAGGTAGTCGTAGATCCGGGCGGCACTGGGCCGCGAAAGGTCGGCATCGGGCGGAATCCAGTCCGCACCCTCCTGATCAGACACCCCACGACTCCCTTCGGCGCACCCACTCTAGCGGTCGCGGGTGGGTCCTCGTCAGGAGTTGCCGAGTCGCTGGGCACCGTAGGCTTCGAGAGCGTTGTGATAGATATCCTGCGCTTCCGGGTCCATGTCGATCTTCACAGTGAATGTGAGGTGCACGTCTTCGCCGGCGAGGAGGCGTGCGGTGAGTCCGTCCATCTGCTGCGAGTAGCGTTCGACGAACTCGCGGAGCTGCTGGATCGGCAAGTCCGCGAGCCTCGCTTCGGCGTTGGCGACGTGCTGGACCGCGTCGTCGTCGAAGCCGGTTGCCCGGATCCCGGCGGCCCAGTCGAGTAGCTCGCCGTAGATGCCGGTCAGCCGATTCGCCAGGTGGATGATCCGCTCGGGATCGCCGGGTTCACCAGGTCGCCCGAACGCGGCGACCTGTGCATCGTCCGACAACACGCGGTCGAGGTTGTCGACGATCCTGCTGACCGAGATCAGTTTGCTCGCCAGCCACGACAACCCGTCGTCCTCGAGAACCACTTCGCCGTTGTGGGGCGAGAATTCGATGACATGGTCCCGATACTTGTCCTCCAGGTCGGTGATTCCCTGGTGGAGGACGCCGCCGTAGAGAAGAAACTCCCAGCCGGGAGGTCGTTCGCTGAGTACGAGGGCGACGGCTTCCGGCGTCCGCGGCGCTCGACCGTCGAACTTCGGGGCCTGCGCCGGTGCATGGCTGCCGAGCTTGCTGAGAACGGCATCGACGATGCCTCGCGCACCGGCGAACTCGGCGTCGACGTAGCCGACGGTCGAGAGAAGCCCGGGAAGCTCCGAATCGTCGATGCGCACCGGAAGGATGTAGGGCGCGGCCTGCTGGAAAGCGCGATCCTGTGCTGCTTTCCGTTCGTAGGTCGTCCACTTCTTGGCGACGTAGTGGCTCGAGATGAAGAGAACGGCATAGCGAGCACGACGGCTGTAGATCGACTGGAGGAAGTCGACGAGGTTCTCTCCCCACATCTCAGCAGTGCTGTCTTCGTCGAAGAAGACCTTGACGTCATGCTCCTTGAGTTCGGTCACGACGCTTCTGACGAGCTCCCGGTCTTCGCCTGCGAACGACACGGCGATGTCGTAGTCATAAGTCTGTACGTCCGTCATGCGTGGTCACCTTCCCGTGCAGGAGCACACCCTAATTGCACAGGGCCGGATGACGGCGCACTCACGGTAGCGATCGTCGGTGGCGCGGTGGGCCCGCGTCAAACTTCCGAATCATCCACCGGGGTGCAGGCTCTCGTCCGTGAGCCGGTCGGCTCCCCAGCTGCGTTCGAGGTAGCCGACGATCCGCGTCACGTCCTCGGCCGGCACCTTTTCCGGCAGCCCGCGCTCGAGCGGGTCCACGTGGAAGAGGTAGAGCCGCGAGGCGAACTGGTCGAACGGCAGCGACGCTTCGCCGAACCGCTCGCCGTTGCCCGCGGTGGACACCACGACACCGTCGCCCCAGTCCTGGCCGCTGTCGTTGTTGGGGTTGAAGAAGTACACCCGCATGACGTCGTGGGGGTCCGGGGCGGCTCGCAGGATCGTGATCGCGTGCCAGCCGACGTAGCGGGCCGCGCTGTCGGTGACGGCGACCCCGGCCGGCTGCGGGTGGATCAGCGGCTGCCCGCCGTTGTAGGACGGGTGGTAGCTCGCGTGGAAGTGCCGGTAGAAGTCGTCGAGGTCGATCAGCTTCCCGGTGGCGACGTCGACGTTGATCCGGAAGCCGCGCGCCGTCCACCAGCCGTGGAACTCGGGGTTGACCCACCGGTGCGGGTCGCCGGCCCGATCGGCGCAGCGCCGTCCCATCTCGGCGTAGATCCGGTCCAGGTGCGGGACCACGAGCAGCGACACGGGATCCAGGTCCGCCGGCGCGGTGGCCGCCAGCCCGGGCACGGCGTCCTTCGACGAGATCGGCTGCCCCTCGAAGTGCATGATGACCTCGTCGTCGCGGGCGGCCCAGGCGACGATCTGCAGCAGGTAGTCGGGGTCGTTGTAGGCCCACATCGACAGCGCGCGGGCCGACTGGCACGTCGGGTTGTCGCCCTGGCCGACGCCGAGCGGCAAGCCCAGCATCGACAGCACGCCGGCGACCAGCCGCGCCTCCGGTCCAGGCCGGCCGCCGAACACCGTCGTCAGCCGTTCCCGCGCGGCCGGCGCGAGTTCCAGCGCCAGCTGGCGCCACAGCGCGGGCACCACCGGCGGCTCGTGGAGGATGCCGCGGTCGAGCAGCAGCGCGAGGCCGTAGATGCACTGCGCGGTCTGCGGGTGCACGGCGACCTCGATCAGCCGGTGCACGAGGTCGCGGTAGCGCAGCAGGCAGTTCCGGCCGGTGTCGGACAGGCCGAGCGCCTCGCCGAGGAGGTAGTCGCTCTCGTACCGCAGGAACCGCAGCAGCTCGGCGTGGTACGGCGACACCAGGCCGGTGTCGTGCATCGCCCGGGCGAACCCGGTGGCCTCGTACTGCAGGCCGACGGTGTCCATCGTCTCCAGCCGCGACCGGAAGACGTCGACGCCCGGGTCCTCCCGGCACGCCTCGGTGGTGCCGAAGAGGCTGGTGATGAGCCGGTCGAGCCCCTGCCCGGACGACGCGCCCAGTGCGACGTCCGGGTCATCGCGGTAGATCGCGATCCGGGTGATCAGCGACTGCACCTGCTCGACCTGGATCGGGCGCTGGCGCAGGATCCGCCAGATCTCGTCGACCAGCTCGTCCAGGACGCTGTCGTAGCCGACCTCGTCGGCGACGTGCCGGAACAGGTCCCGGATCAGCTGCGCGGTCCGGCCCTGCCGGACCCGCTCCGCCTCGGTGGGCGGGGTGAACAGCAGTTCCAGGTTCATCGCGAGGACCTGGGACAGGAACTGGCGGGCGTCGTCGGCCGACAGCGTCGGGTGCGCGAAGTCGCCGCGGGCGACCGCGAGCATCCGCAGCTCGCTGGTCGCCTCGATCACGACGGTGTCCGCGTTGTCGCTGCGCAAGCCGGGTCCGACCAGCGACGGGACGAGGATCTCCGGCGTGGCCCAGTCGGTGCCCAGGAACAGGCCGGCTTCCTCGATCGCCTGCGCCCGGGCTTGGATGGCCGCGGGACCGCCCGGCTGCAGCAGGACCCGCCGCAGGGCTTCGAGGACGCGCCGCAGCTTCGTGTGCTTGCCGAAGTCGCGGGTCTCGGCCAGCACCCGGACGGCGTCGTCGAGCGCGGCCACTCGCTTGTCCAGCGCGGCGGTGGGGTTCACGGGCGTCCCAAGGTGTCGGTCCACGTCAGACGTAGAAATCGTGTTCTTCCTGCTCCTTCAACAGATCCCGCATGCGGTAGGCATCGTCGCCGAAGAAGTACAGCAAACCCCAATGGGTGCCGAACGCGGTCCGCTTGGTGACGGTCTCTTCCAGCGGAGCCGAGAGATCGTGCGACTCGTAGTAGTCGTCGTCCTGCGTCTGTTCGGGGATCCGCAGTTCGCTGACGACCCGCCGGCGCGGGTAGACGCCGAAGCAGCCCGCGACGCCGGTGGCGTCGACGACCTCGCGCGGGAAGAAGGCGTCGATCTCTTCTTCGGTCGTCTTGGGGTCGAAGGCGAGCGCCAGGCCCTGGTAGGCGTTGAAGCCGTAAGCCCGCTCGAGGAGTTCGAAGACCTTGAAGCCCGGCGGCCGGTAAGCGACCTCGCCGAAATACATCTCACCGTCGCTGGTGACGAAGTACTCGGGGTGCACGAACCCGAACTCGATGTCGAAGGCCTTGATGAGCTTCTCGATCTGCGCGGTGATCTGCGGCCGGTACTTCTCCAGCTCCGAGGTGGCCGGCACGAAGACGGAGTACCCGAGCGTGACGTACTCGGAGATGTTGAGGAACTTGATCTTCCCGTTGTGGATCCACGCTTCGACGGCGAACTCCCAGCCGTCCAGGTGGGACTCCATGAGCACGGGGAACTCGTCGTCCGGGATGGTGTCGATCTCGTCGGGGGTGCGGATGACGCGGTGCCCGAGGCAGCCGGCCTTGTCGAACGCCTTGAGGTGGATCGGGTCGTTGGGGTCGCCGTCCAGCTTGAGCAGCGTCTGGTTGACGCGCTTGAGGAAGCGGACGACGTCGTCGCGGTCGTGGGCCTCCTCGAAGATCCCGACCCGGATCCCGCCGAGCTGCGCGCGCCGCTTCATCAAAGCCTTGTCCCGCAACAACATGGCCTGCCCGAAGAGGCGCGGGTTGTCGAGCAGCACGGAGTTGATCGCCCCGGCCCACTCGACGGTCTCTTCGAACAGCGGGATCGCGACGTCGACGCCTCTGTCCTTGAGGATCTCGGCGATCTCCAGCGAGCGGTCGTTGAGCCGTTCGAAGTTCCAAGGAACATAGGGGATGTCGTGCTCGACGCAGTAGGCCTCGGCCCAATCCGGTGCCACGACGAGGTAACGCCGATCGAAGCGGTCGAGGGCCTCCACCGCGTTGAGGCTCCAGCCGAGCAGAGCCAGATGTCCCTTGTCGGGATTCTTCGCAGCCGGTTCGGGCAGCGGCATGGACCATTCCTCCGGTTCGGCGGCCGTTATGTCTCGTGGGCCAACCGTACCGGGGGGTTCCGGGGGTCTGCCGATCGGAAGATCCGGGTGGGGTGGGGTTGTGTTGTGTGGGCTCGGGAAAGGGGCCGGGTGTGACGCGTCACAGGAGCGGCGCGGTGTCACCGTCGGCAACGCTCACGGGCAGTTAACGTTTCGGCGGGCTCGTGCGACTCCCCTTGGCGCAGCTGTGCAGGGAGAGGGAGGCCCGTGTTCACCAGGTTGTACTTCCCGTGTGTGCCATGGCTCGTCGGGATCTACCGCGCGGAGCTGCGCACCGGTCGGATCGCCCTGCACGGGGCCCTGTTCGCGAGCAAGCACCTCGCGCGCGTGCGGGGGCGGTACCACCAGGAGTTCCAGCGGGACTTGTTCAGCTGGATCCACATCGGGCCACGGGACAAGGTCATCGAGGAGCTGCGCGTCGCGTCGCTGGTCACCATCCTGTTCCTGACGTTCTTCATGACCCCGGTGGTCGTGGTGGGGGAGCTGGCGAACGCCTCGGTGCTCCGGCTGGGACTGGCGATCGCACTGGTGATCGGCTGCTGGCTGGTGACGGCGTTGGTGCTGGTGCCGATCATGAGCTTCAGTGTGCTGTGGGCGCAGGTCACCGCATTCGTACTGGCTGTTGTGTTCGCGGCGGTGGTCATCGGTATCTTCGAGGGCGGGCCGCGCGATGTGGGCGTGGTGCGGCCGCTGACGCTCGGGATCAGCTGGTACGTGGTCGCCTGGCTGTTCGGCTCGGACGAAGATCCGGCGGACCCGGCGGCCGGACGGCTACGAGCTTTTTCGTTCTCGGTCCCGTTGTTCCCGTTCGCGCCGTTCCTGACCGCGCGACTGCTCATCGGGCCTGGCTACGAGGGGTCGGAGGTGCTGCTCGCCGGACTGCTTTCGCTGGCACTGACCGGCGCTTTGGCCGCGGTGGTGATATTCGGTGTCTTCCGGGTCGTCAACCCGGCCAACGTCCTCAGCTCCTACGGGTCGCTGCTGCTGACCGTGACCGCGTTGCTGGTGCCCATCACACTGGTGCCGCGCGGCCCGCAGTGGGCGGTTTGCGCGGTGCGTGGCGCCGTACTGGCTTCCGGCATCGGCATGCTGGCCGTGGTGGCGACGAGCCTGGTCTTCTTCGCGCTGACGGCCTTCAGCGGACGCATGGGTGTCGCCAAGGACCCGGAGGTCCAGATCGTGTGGGGGTTGGCGTTCCAGGTACTCGACCTGGAGTTCGGTGAACCCCACTGGTGGACGCTGGCCGTCCCGGAGCGAGCGGACGAGCGCGCCGGCAAGCGCTGGGTGCGCCGGACGCTCGCGGCGCGCG
Organism: Amycolatopsis camponoti; assembly: GCF_902497555.1. Taxonomy (NCBI): domain Bacteria; kingdom Bacillati; phylum Actinomycetota; class Actinomycetes; order Pseudonocardiales; family Pseudonocardiaceae; genus Amycolatopsis; species Amycolatopsis camponoti. The sequence continues at coordinate 351,563 of NZ_CABVGP010000004.1, forward strand.
GCCGTCCCGGTCCGATCGGCCGGGAGCGGGAGCGGCGGCTGGTCGAGCGCCAGGATGGGCTCATCGTGCTCTTCGACCGCTACTTCGCACCGCGTTTCCGGGTGTACAACGAGGAGACCAACGAGTTCGTGCGGCAGCAGAGCCGGGGCATGGCCGCGACCATGGCCTTGTGGCAGCGACAGTTCCTGTTGCGCGGCAGCAAGACCGCCGACCTCCTGCTGCCCAAGCTCGTCCGGGCACTGGACGCGGCCGTGAGCCGCGAGTGGGACCGGTTCGAACGCACCGAGATGGCGGTACTGCCGCGTCGCCGTCGCCGTCGCTTCCTGGCACTCGCCAGGCAGACCGTGGTCGCGGTGCTGCCACTCGCCGCGGTGGCCGCGCTGGTGCTGTCCCCGCTCCGGCTCCCCGACGCACTGATCGGCTCGCTCGTCACCTTCGCACTGACCTGGCTGGCGGCCAACCTCCTGCGCGCGGTCGACCCGAGCACCTCCGAGTCACTGGACATAGCCGACAAACTGACCCGCGCCACCCGAGGCAACTAAGCCCAAAAAGGACGGCCGAGGGGCCGGCCGGGCCACGTCGAACCCGCGCCGCGGCACCGGCGTCAGCCGAACGCCCGCGCTTGGCGGTTCGACAAGATCAGCGGGGCCCGCAGGGGCCCGCTCTGAACACCGATCCTGAAGGACGCGATGGGCGAGGCTATAGAGCAGTGGTCGGGCGACGGTAGTCAGTCAGGCACGTGCTCGGACGCTCCCATTGGGTGATCATGGGACGGAGCGACTCTGAGCGGCACAAAAGGCCTGTGAGCTGCGGTTTCGCTGCTCACGGCCTTGCAAGTGCGTCCGTCGAGCTGGCAGGATTTTGAACTTGCGGCCCCTTGCACTTACTTGCTGGATCGAGGACGTGCGCGTCTGCCTGGCTGCCGCCGTTGTGCAGGCATGTTCCGGGTCCGTGGTCATCGTCATCCATCGTCGTTTGCGGGTGCCATGTGGGCAGAATGTGGGCTGCTCCCCTTGGGGGCGCAAGATGTGATCTTGGCGACGAGCGGAGCCTGTTGCTAACCCACTTACGCGGTGCGTCGCACTACGAGCTCGTCTGGCCAGGTCTGAACACGGGTGAGTTCGGAGGGGAGTCGGGCCCGGCTGCGACGTCCCTGTAGGCAGGGTCAGGTTGGACTACTTCTGCAGTAGCGGTAATGGTTGTTTTAGTTTGGACATCGGCCGAGGCGGATTTGACTTCAGCCCAAAGCCGAAGGATATCACCAATCAAAAGGTAGGCACCGGTTATGAACCGTGAAGCCTCGTACTTAGAAACCTCCGCGTGAGCGCCTTTGTGGCCGGCGTCATCAAATGCATCGATACGCTTTCCGAAGTCTTGCAGGTCGGCTGTCACGACGTCTCTCAAGGTGTTGCCGACCGCATTCTGGTTAGCTATCCAATCTATCAGGCGATTGATGTACCTATCGTCAGTCATTGGTCGGCCGTCTATCGGCTCCCCTGGTTGGCGGAGCTCATCTGCTATCGCCTTTAAAAGTCGGCGGCATGCCGAAGCGGCATTCGCCCAATGTTCGGGATTGCCCGAAGAGGCATTCTCGAAGGCGGCAGACAGCTTAGTTGCTGCACTAGGGGTTAGTTGAGCGATCCGACTATCAACCTCGTTTCGCACCGTGGTAAAGGCGTCTTCTACAGCGGCCCCGAAGCGAAGTTCTATCTCCTTTGAGCTGACGTAAAGGTAGACGGCTCCAACAATTCGTCCCAGGATTTCTTCGCCATGTCGTATCGATTCGGTTATTTCCATCCTTTCTCTAGCGTTTCCGGGGGGAGGCTCAACAACCTGCTGTGGATTGGCTGAAGAGATACTCAAATCGCGATCGCGAGCAGCTTCAAGGTGAATCTTGCCTGAATCAATACTGGCCTGTAGTTCATTCAGGCTTGATGACCAATAAGTCTGCCTCCCTTCTTCTTTATCAAAGGTCGCTTCGCGTCGTGAAAGCTTCGCAGCTCGAATGCCGGATGGCGTGAGTCGGTCGTCCTTAATCTCGAATCCAGAAACCTCTTGTGATAGCCAGTCAATCGCGTCGACGTCGTCTGAGAGGCGTGCTAATCTGCTTGCTTTTCGAACAATCTGAGGCGGAGGAAGTCGCGAAAGCTCGATGTCGGACAGGATCTCTTCTGCTAGGGCCAGTGCGGCATCGCGCCGAGTCAACGTCATTGTCCAGTCCTCGTTGTTATTGCCAGTGCTTCTATGTCGTTCGACTGCTACGCGGTGTTACTGATCACAAGCAAGTGGGCGGCCTTTCGGTATCTCGACGACTTGGCGCAGCCCGATCACGCTGTGTCAAGGGGGCGCTTCTCGCCTGACCGCCGTTGACTTGCTCGGTCGCCCCTTTACGCGGCGTGATAGCCCTCTGGGAGGTCGTCGAGATACCGTTTGGCCGCACACGGACGCAACCGCCGCGCACGTCCCGGCCGTCTCGATGATCTGCCCGTCCGGCGAGGACATCTCTTCTTCTTGAGCCCGGCCCCCGGTGGCGAGCATGGCGGCGTGATGATCAGCCCCGGGGCATGTGGGCAGAATGTGGGCAGCCCCGGGGCTGAGTCGCGTCCGGAGCTGCCTCGGGAATGAAAAAGCCACGTCCACCTGAGTGAACGTGGCCGATCCGGTCGGGCTGACAGGATTTGAACCTGCGACCCCTTGACCCCCAGTCAAGTGCGCTACCAAACTGCGCCACAGCCCGGACCCGCACTCGCTGAGTGCGTGAGAAGTACTTTAGCGTGCCCGCCGAACCACCCTGCGCGCGGGGTCCTGATCCGCCTGACCTGCGCAAACAGGTCAGGCGGGCTCGGGGGGCTCACGCAGCGTTGCCGGCGTGGGTCAGCGTCTGCCACGCCACGAACAGGTTGTTCGAACCCGCCGGGCGCTGGCGCTCCGTCAGCGTCTGCGTGTTCGCCATCGCGATGCCCAAGCGCGTGTGCAGCGCGTTGAAGCCCACCTCCGTCACCGGGCCCAGGCCCAGCTTCAACGAACCGCCGCAGAGCCAGGACGGCACCGCCGTGCCCAGCTGGTACTTCGACTGGAACCCCAGCGCTTGGCGCAGGCGCTCGCCCACGTCCGTTCCGTACACGTCCTGGCCCTGGATGCGCAGCGTCTCCGCCACGTCCGCGATCGCCGCTATTCCGTAGCCCGTGTGGGTGAAGTCGCGGCAGGTCTCCTGCGTGAGGCCGTCCACGAACGTTCCCTGGCCCTGCCAATAGCCGACGATCTGATCCCTGGTCGACAACCCGCTGCCCGGGACCGTCTTGGGCAACGATCCGTCGGAGGACAGGTACACGTAGGCCGCGACGCGGTTGCGGTAGCGGGTCACCGCCTTGTCGAAGTTCGTCTTGTCCTCCAGGAACACCGAGATGCCGACCGCGGCCTCCATCATGGACAGTTCCCAGTTGCCGTTGCTGTTGCTGCCGTTGATGATTTTGTTCAGGTAGACATTGCGCAGCATCGTGCCGAAACGGCCTGAGTTCGGCCAGCTCGTGTACGTGTACTTGATGATCTCCGCCGCGCGCGGCCAGGACGAGCCCGCCCAGCCCGTCTGCAGGGGCGCGTTGCTGTTGGTGTGACTCGTGATCGTCGCCGACCACGCGTCCATCAGCGCGATCGCTTTCTGCGCGTAGCGGGCGTCGCCGGAGATGTACCAGATCAGGGCGTCCGTGTACGCCGCGATCGCGTCTTCGCGCTCGTCCGTGCAGCCGTAGTTCGGGTTCGAGTACGAGCCGCATTCGACGACCGCGCGTGGCTTCGGTGTCCGCGAAAGCGATGCGTACGCACTCGCTTTGGCTTGGTCGTAAGCGGCTTTCCACGGCTGGGCACCGGCGTTCACCTGCGCCTTCACGAAGTCCAGCTGCGGGCGGCTGACCAGCACGCCCGGGTGCGTGAACGTCGCCGGCGCCGCGGGGGCCGGGGTGGCGACGAGGCCCAGGGCCAGCGGGACCGAGAGGGCGAGGGTCAGGACTTTTCTCAAGCGGGACATGGCTCTCCTCGAGACGGCGTTGTCCTTGAAGGGAGGTGGTTCACCAGCGCGCTGTCCCGACAGTCTCATGGTCCAGACCATCGTCAGTCAAGAAGCGGGATGCCCTTTCTTCGTCTCCTGAAGAAAAGAGCCGGAAAATGTTCAGCCCGCTGAACGGAAAACGCCTTCCGTTCAGCGGGCTGAATTACCGTGCCATTAGCCGAGACCCGCGCTGACGGCGTTCATCAACGTCCCGGTGTCACCCGACATCTCCCACGCCATCACGCCGAGCAGGCCGCGCTGCTTCAGCCACGTCGTCTTCAGCCCGATCGACCAAGCGTCGTCGAACGTCCACCACTGGCCGCCGTTGCCCGTGTAGCACGACGTCGCCACCGCCGCCGTGTCGTGGTGGACCGTGCACCCCGGCACGCTCGCCAGCAGGTTCGCGTACCCGCGGGTCCCCGCTTCCTCGGCGAACTGCCCCGGCGCGGCCCCGGTCGCCGACTGCCATTCGCCGCTCTTGCCGCCGTCCGCCACGCCCTGCCAGCCTCGTCCGTAGAACGCCAACCCCAAGGTCAGCCGCCGTGGGTCGACGCCCGCGTTCGTGTACGCGTTGATCGCCGCTTCCGCGCTGAAGTGGAAGTTGTACGGGTCGTCCGCGTCCGCGTACAGGTTGCCCTGGTGCCCGGTGCGGTTCGGCTCCCACGAGTTGTCGCTGCCCGAACCGTGGAAGTCGTACCCCTGCACGTTCGCCACGTCCAGGTAGCTGAACACCTTCGACAGGTCCCAGCCGGAGGCCACCTTGGCCGGGTCCGCCGGCGTGAACGCGTGCAGCTGGTACCGCTTGCCGGTCGTCGCACCGTACGCGTCGAGCTGCGCGCGGAACTCGGCCAGCAACGCCGTCAGGTTGTTCTTGTCGTTCGGGCTCCAGTGGTTGCCCGGGTGGCCGTCGGCGCTCGCCGGCCACTCCCAGTCGAGGTCGATGCCGTCGAAGAGGTCGGCCGCCGTGCCCGGGCCGCCCGCGCCGCCGTAGGTCGCGAGGTTGCCCTTGATCCACGTGTCGAGGCACGACGCGACGAACTTCTTGCGCGACGCGTCCGTGGCCGCGACGTCCGAGAAGTACTTCGAATACGTCCAGCCGCCCAGCGAGACCAGCACCTTCAGGTTCGGGTGCTTCGCCTTGAGCTTCTTGAGCTGGTTGAAGTTGCCGCGCAACGACTCCCAGCCCGTGTCGGCCACGCCGTCCACCGACTGCGCCGCCGCGAACGGCCGCGAGTAGTCGGCTTCGGCGTCACCCGCGCCGTCACCCTGGTTGGGATCCTGCGGGTTCGCGGTCGTGCCCTTCGTGACGCCGGAGAGGCACGTCAGGTTCACCGGGTCGATGTTCTCGAAGGCGTACAGCAGGTGCGTCAGCTTCGCCGCCGCGCCCGACGTCTCGAGGTTTTTGACGAAGTACTGGCGCCCGTAGATGCCCCACTGCACGAAGTACCCGACCTTCGCGTAGCCCGCGACGATGTCGCCGGTCCGCGCGGTCACCGCGGCACTCGGCGCGGACACGTTGTCGTAGCCGTCCCGGGCGCGCACCGTGAAGGTGTACGAAGTGGACGGTGCCAGCCCCGTCACGACGGCGGACGTCGTGGTCACCGTGGTCGCCAGGGTGGAACCGCGGTAGACGTCGTAGCTGACCACGCCGGTGTTGTCCGTCGACGCCGTCCAGGTGAGGGAGACGCTGCCCGAGTCGGCGGCTGTCGAGCGCAGGCCGCTCGGCGCGGACGGCGGGGAAGTGTCGTCGGCCGGGTTGTTGGTCGTCACGGCCAGGGCCGCGCTCGCCGCGGACGTCGTGCCCTTGGAGTCCTTGGCCTTCACCGTGAACGAGTACGCGGTACCCGGCGTGAGCCCGCTGATCGTGGCGCTCGTCCCGGTCACCGACGCGGCCAAGGCCGTGCCCTGGTAGACGTCGTAGCCGGTCACCGGGAGCGATCCGGCCGTCGAGGCGTTCCAGGCCAGCGCGACCGTCTTGGTCGTCTTCGCGACCAGCCGCAGGTTGGCCGGCGCGCCCGGGGGAGTGTCGGGTGAACCGTCGCAGTTCGCGTTGTCGACGCGGCACTGCGCCGGCGTCGCCGCCGCGCTGAGCCGGAAGGTCGGGCTGTACGGGTAGGTGGTGCGGCCCGGCGCCAGTGTCGCGATGTAGTACGCCGGGGTGACCGTGACCTGGGTGCCGTTCTGCGTCACCGTGCCGTTTTCGCCGGTCGAGGCGGTGACGCCGGCGGGCAGCGTGAAGGTGATCGCCCAGTTGCTCACCGAGGCGGTCCCGGTGTTGGCGACGGTGTAGGTGCCGGTGGTGCCGCTCATCGCCAGGGTGGCGGTCAGCGAACCGGCCGCGGCAGCGGGTGGCGCGAGCGCCGCGACGCCGCCGGTGGCGATCAGTACGGCGGCGAGCGCGGAGCGTAGTCGTGCGGGAGTGCGTCTCATGGCGGTTCTCCAAGCGACACGAGGGACAAGGTGGTCTAGACCACGTCCGAATGTAACCCGCACCGGATAACCGGTCTAGACCACATCGATCAAGACGAAACGGGCCCGCGCCCGAACGGTCGAAGCCGTTGTCCGAACGGAGGTTTCACCGCCCCGTGAAGGTCGCTTTCCCCGGTCCGTCGGCGAGGAACGACTTCACGGCGTTGCGGAGGTCTTCAGTCTCGAACAGCTCGGCGGCGATCGACGTGATGTTCGCGTTCGCCTCCGGGACACCGCCGGCGGAGAAGTGGTCGAGGACGCGCTTGGTCGCAGCGTGAGCGCGCGTCGGCCCCTCGGCGAGCCGGGCGGCGAAGGCACGGGCCGCGTCGTCGAAGCCGTCGTCGGCCAGGACGCGGTTGACGACGTTCCAGCGTTCGAGCGTCGCGGCGTCGTAGGTGTCCCCGGTCATCACGAACTCCTTGGCGCGGCCGACGCCGGCGCGCGCGGCGAGCCGCTGGGTGCCGCCCATGGTCGGCGTCAGCCCGACGACCTTCTCGACCAGCCCGAACTTCGCGCGCGACGCGGCGAGGAGGAGATCGCACGCCACGGCCACCTCGAACGCCCAGGTCAGGCAGAGGCCGTGCGCGGCGAACACCGTCGGGAACGGCAGGGCGGCGATCCGGTCCGGCACCGCGAGCATCTCGTCGAAGAGCACCTTCGCCTCGGCGGGCGAGCCCTGCGCGTCGAACAGCGAGACGTCTACGCCGCCGCTGACCACCTTGCCCTCGGCGCGGATCAGCAGCGCTCGCGCGGGCGACGTTTCCAGGGCGCCGATGGCGTCGGACAGGTCCGTTTGCAGCGAAGCCGTGTAGAGGTTCAACGGCGGAGCGTCGATCGTGAGGACGGCGAGCCCGCCGTCACGGTCGAGGCGGACCTGGTCGGTCATGTTCACCCTGCTTCTTCGGCGGCGACGATGTCGTCCCAATACTGCTGGGCCTCCGGGCGCCAGTCGACGTGTTTGTGATGGAACAGCTCCGCCGCTTTCGTCCCGCTCCACTTCGCCGGCAGGAGCTCGGCGGGCAGCTGCGGGTCGAGGAACGGGAACCGCCGCCACTCGTGGACCAGCTCGGTCTGCGCGCGCAGCACCGCCCGGCCGCCGGTCGGGTGCAGGCCGGTGAACCGGTCGATGAAGTCCTCGTAGCGGTCCTTCAGCTCGGTGAGGTCCCAGGACCGCGCGACCATGGTCTCCTGCTCGCCGACCTCGCCGTAGCCGGCGGTGAAGGACATCGCCTGGGCGTCCAGGCCGAGCTCGCTGACGATCTGCTGGGCCTCCCGCTGGCGGCTGAGGTCCGGGCTGACCCACACGCCGGCGACGGGCGAGCCGAAGCCCGCCCAGGTCAGCCGCGTGCGCAGGCGGTGCCGCAGGTCGCGCTTGGCTTCCGGCACGGAGACGATGAGCATCAGCCACTGGCCGTTCCAGGGGCGCTCTTCGCGGCCGAACGCGTAGATCCGCTCGGCGCCCTCGGTCAGGAGACGGCGGCCCGGCGGCGTCAGCGACCAGCGCACCCGGCGCCCGACGCGCTCGGAGACCATCCAGCCCTCGGCGGCGGAGCGGGCCAGCGCCTGCCGCGCCGACTTCTCCTCGATGTCGAGGATGCCGAGCACCTCGACCAGCATCGACGTCCAGACCGGCGTGTCACGGGGCAGCGTGTACTCGCCGAGCACGGTCATCAGCAGCGACCGTGCGCTGGCGTGGCTGACCTCGCGGCGCCGGCTCACCGTGGGGCGGGGCGCGGAGGGGCGGCCTTCCCTCGGTTTCGGCCTGCGGCCGAGGGTGACCGGGGGAGCGGATTCGCCCATGCTGTTTCACCTCACTGCGCGGGGACATCGACAACCGAACAGGGTACCCACACTGAGTGATCAAAGCGCCACCGGACACACACAGCCGGTGGCTTTGACCATGATCTGACAGTTCAGCACGTGGCCGTAGACTTGGCCACCTCATGAGCGCAACTCTCGTCGCGAAGGACCTGGCCGCGGGCCACGGTGACCGCATCCTCTTCTCCGGCCTCGATCTCGTCGTAGCTCCCGGCGACGTCGTCGGCCTGGTCGGCGTCAACGGCGCCGGCAAGTCGACGCTCCTGCGGACGCTGGCCGGGCTCGCCAAACCCGATGACGGCGAGATCCGGCTGAACCCGCCCACCGCGACCGTCGGGCACCTGCCGCAGGAACCCGAGCGGCGGGAAGGTGAGTCGGTGCGGGCGTTCCTGGCGCGCCGCACCGGCGTGTCGGCGGCGCAGGCGGACCTCGACTCGGCAACCTCGGCGCTGACCGCCGGCGAGGCCGGGGCGGACGACCGCTACGCCGTGGCGCTGGACCGCTGGCTCGACCTGGGTGGCGCCGACCTCGACGAGCGCGCCGCCGAAGTGGCCGCCGACCTGGGGCTCGCCGTCGACCTGGACCAGCCGATGACGTCGCTCTCGGGCGGGCAGGCCGCCCGCGCCGGGCTCGCGTCGCTGCTGCTGAGCCGCTACGACGTCTTCCTCCTCGATGAGCCCACCAACGACCTCGACCTGGACGGGCTGGCGCGGCTGGAGCGGTTCGTGTCCGGCCTGCGGTCGGCGACCGTCCTGGTCAGCCACGACCGCGAGTTCCTGGCCCGGACCGTCGATCGCGTCGTCGAGCTGGACCTGGCCCAGCAGCAGGTCAACGTCTACGGCGGCGGCTACGAGGCGTACCTCGAAGAGCGCGAGGTCGCGCGCCGGCACGCGCGTGAGGAGTACGACGAGTACGCCGACACGAAGGCGTCCCTCGAGGCACGCGGACGGATGCAGCGGGCGTGGATGGAGAAGGGCGTCAAGAACGCCCGCCGGAAGCAGCCCGACAACGACAAGAACGCCCGGAAGTTCCGTGCGGAGGCCACCGAGAAACAGGCGTCGAAGGCCCGGCAGACCGACCGGATGATCGAGCGGCTGGACGTCGTCGAGGAGCCGCGCAAGGAGTGGGAGCTGCGGATGGAGATCGCCGCGGCCCCGCGGGCGGGCGCGGTGGTCGCGACCCTGCGCGGCGCGGTCGTCCGGCGTGGCGGGTTCACGCTCGGGCCGGTCGACCTGCAGATCGACTGGGCGGACAAGGTCGCCATCACCGGTGCGAACGGCTCCGGCAAGTCGACGTTGCTGGCCGCGCTCCTCGGCCGGGTCCCCGTCGACGAGGGCGACGCGACCCTCGGGCCCGGCGTGGTGGTCGGCGAGGTCGACCAGGCCCGGCAGCTGTTCCTGGGCGACGTGCCGTTGGCCGAGGCTTTCGCGCGCGAGGTGCCTGAGCTGCCCGACGCCGAAGTTCGGACGTTGCTGGCCAAGTTCGGTCTCAAGGCCGCGCATGTGCTGCGTTCCGCGGCGACGCTCTCGCCGGGGGAACGGACGCGGGCCGCTTTGGCTCTGTTGCAGGCGCGTGGGGTGAATCTGCTGGTGCTGGACGAGCCGACCAACCACTTGGACCTGCCGGCGATCGAGCAGCTCGAGGCGGCGCTGGACAAGTACCCGGGCACGCTGCTGCTGGTGACGCATGACCGGCGGATGCTCGACGCCGTGCACGTCGGCCGACGGCTTGAGGTTGATGGTGGGAAGGTCCGCGAGCTGTGACGTTGCTGCTTCCGGCTGGGCGGCGTTGCTGAGCAGTGCTCTCGAACCGGGGCACTGGTCGCGGCCGCGAGTGAGCGGTGCTCTCGAGTCTGGGCGGCGCTCGCCAGCGCCGGTGAGCAGTGCTCTCGCGGGGAAGCGCTGCTCACCCCTTCGTCGCGCCGCCCGTAAGGCCCTTGACGAACTGCTTCTGCAGCGCCAAATAGAAGATCAACACCGGCAGCGTGGCCAGGAACATCAGCGCGAACACGCTGCCCAGGTCGGCCTGGTACTGGCCGATCGAACGATAGATACCCGTGGTGATCGTCGTCCCCTGGCTGGGGCCCAGGATGATCAGCGGGTCGATGAAGTCGTTCCAGATCCACACGCCGAGGAAGATCAAGACCGACGCCGTCGCCGGCCGCAGCAGAGGGAACACCACGCGCCAGAACACCTGCATGCGGCTCGCGCCGTCGAGGAGGGCCGCCTCCTCCAGTTCCACCGGGACCCCGCGGATGAACCCGCTGAACACGAACACCCCGAACGGCACGTAGTACCCGACGTTGAACAGGACCAGGCCCTGCAGCGTCGCCATCAGGTGCGTGACGCGCAGGACGTCCGTGATCGGGATGAGGATGACCTGCGGCGGAATCATCAACCCGGCCAGCAGCACGAGCGTCAGGACCTTCGTCCACCGCTTGCCCGAGCGTGCCAGGTAGTGGCCGAGCATCGCCGACAGCACCGTCAGCACCAGGATCGACAGCACCGTGACCACGATGCTGTTGGTCAAGCTGACCCAGAACAGCCCGTCCGGCCGGGTCAGCACCGCGTGGATGTTGGCCAGCGTCGGCGGCAGCGGGAGCGACGCCGGCGACGCGGCGATCCGGTCGCCCTGCTTGACCACGTTGACCAGCACCAAGTACAGCGGCACGAAAAACACCGCGCTGACGACGAGCGCGACCGAAGGCCGCAGCCAGGACCGCGTCAAAGGTCCACCTCCCGGCGGCGGAGGAAGTTCAGCACGACCGTGGTCACCACCGCGACGATCACCAGCATCAGCACGGCCATCGCCGACGCGTAGCCGACGTGGTTCGAGTCGAACCCCGTCTGCAGCACGTCGAACGCGATCGTCGCCGTGGCTCCGGAACCCGGGCCGCCGTTGGTGATCACCTTGACGTAGTCGTAGGTCTTGAACGCCGAAATGAGCAGCACGACCGTGTTGATCGTCAGCGACGGCGCGAGCAGCGGCCACGTGACGGCGCGGAACCGCCGCAGCGGCCCGGCGCCGTCGATTTCGGCGGCCTCCAGCAGCTCGGTCGGCACGCCCTGCAACCCGGCGAGGTAGACGACGACGCAGAACCCGAGCATCTGCCAGCACACGATCGACGCGACCGAGTACAGCGCGACGTCCGGATCGGACAGCCAGCCCGGCGGGTGCTCGACCCCGATCGCCCGCAGCAGCGTGTTCAGCGGGCCCTGGTCGTCGAGCAGCCGCGACCAGACGATCGAGACGACGACCGAGCTGAGGATCACCGGCGTGAAGAAAACGCTGCGCAAAGCGTTGTACAGCCAGCCTTTCCGGTCCAGCAGCAGTGCGACGCCCAGGCCGAGGACGTTCGGCACGACCACCACGATCACCGTCAGGATCGTGGTGACCCTCAGCGCGGTCAAGAACTGCTCGTCGGTGAAGAGCAGCTTGTAGTTCTCGAAGCCGACGAACTTCACCGGCGGGTTGAACGGGTTGTAGTTCGTGAGGCTGTACCCGAAGCTGATCAGGATCGGCGCCATCACGAAGCACAGGTAGACGAGCACCCCCGGAGCGCCGAACGACGCGAAGTGCCACACCCGCGGCAGGATCGGCTTGCGCCGCCGCGTGCGGTGGGCGGGCGTCCGCCGGGACGCGGGGGGAGCGGGAGGACTGACGACGGCGGCCAAGTCAGCCCGCCTTCGCCCACTCGGTGTCCAGGAACGCGCACGCGTCGGCCACGGACTTGCGGCCGGTGATGACGTCCTGGGCGGCCTGGTCGACCTTGTCCTTCATGCCGGGCAGCAGGCCGTCGTCGGCGGTCTCCCAGCGGAAGGCGTGCACCACGGCGTTCTGCTGCACGGCCTGGGTGTAGAGGTCGTAGCCGGCCTTGAAGGTCGGGCCGACGTCCGCGGGCGGGGTGTAGCCCTTGATCGCCGGGAACAGGCCGTCGGCCTTGACCGACGCGTCGAGCTGGTCCTTGTCGAGCTGGAAGCCCAGGGCGAACTTCTTGGCGGCGTCGAGGTTGGCCGCCTTGGCGTTCACGATCATGCCGCCACCGGTGTAGGCCGGGACGACCAGCTTGCCGTCCTCGGTGGGGAAGTTGAAGACGCCGACTTCGAAGTCGTGCTTCTTGGTGTCGGCGTTGGCGGCGAACCAGTTGCCCATCGGGTACATCGCGCTCTTGCCGTCCAGGAAGGCCTGCTCGGTCGCCGCGTAGTCGCGGGACACGCTCGTCTTGTCCACGTAGCCCTTCGAGGCGAGCTCGGCGAGCTTCGAAAACGCTTTCTGGAACGCCGGGTCGGTGAACTTGACCTTGTCCGCGCGGCGCTGGGTCAGCCAGTCGGGGACGGTGTCGTACACCTCGGTGCTGACCAGTCCGGAGAGGATCATCGAGGAGGGGAAGCCGTCCTTGCCGCCGCCGATGGTGAAGGGCGCGATGCCCTTGTCCTTCAGCTTTCCGGCGTCGGCTTCCAGCTCGGCCCACGTCTTCGGTGTCGAGGTGATGCCCGCGTCGACGAACATCTTCTTGTTGTAGTAGATCGGCGGGATGGTCTGGGTGTTCGCCGGCAGCTGGAAGTACTTGCCCTGCACCGGGTTCGCCTCGGGGAACTGGAAGTCCTTGAGCTCGCTGGGCGTCCACGCGTAGAGGTTGCCCGCTTCGGCGAAGCCCGCCGAATCGACGGCGATCATCACGTCGGGGAACTGACCCGACTGCAGGAGCTGCTTCGCGTACGACGTCCGCCCGTCGGCGGTCGGGGCGACGAGCTTCTTGACCTTGATCCCCGGGTTCTTGTCGGTGACGCGCTTGATGGCGGCGTCCCAGTAGGCCGGGGTGAGGTTCGGTGTCTCGAACGTCAGGAAGGTGATTTCCTCGCTGCCGCCGCTGCCGGTGTTCGAGCCGACCGAACATCCGCTCACGGCCAGGAGCACTGCCGCTCCGAGCGCCAGGGACCGCCTCATCGTTCCTCCCACGTGCCACCCACCATATGTGATGTATGACGCATTTGATCGGACCTCTGATGCGGTGTCAAGCGTCGAATCACGTCGAATCCGGGGTCGATCCGCCGAGAGATCAGATCTTTCGCCGCAATCGGAGGACTTTGCTCGCGAAGTCGCCGGTCGGCAGGCCGAGGGGCAGCCCGCGGGCGAGCAACACCGCGCCGCTGTGCGTGGTGCCGTCGTCGGAATCGACGTACCGGTGAGCGGGATCGAGGCCCTCGAGCCGCAGCGGACGCTCCGGCGCGTTGAAGTGCGAAGCCTGCCGGTAGGCGAAGACGACCGTCCGGTCTTCGTGGACGTACTGGAGTGCGGTGACCCCGTCGTCGACCGGCGGCCGGAGCCGGTGGAGCGCGCCGTGCTGCACGACGGGCCGGATGTCCTTGTAGAGCGCGACGAGTTCACGGGCGAGCGCGAGGTCGTCGCCGGGCCAGCGCACGATGTCGCCACCGATGCCGAGTACGCCGGCCATGGCGACGTGGAACCGGAACCGCAGCGGCACCGAGCGGCCCGTGACGAAGTTCGGGTTGTCGGTGACCCAGGCCGACATCGCGCCGGCCGGGTAGAGCTGGCTGTAGCCGTGCTGGATCCGCAGCCGGTCGAGGGCGTCGGTGTTGTCGGACGTCCAGACCTGGTCGGCGCGGGCGAGCACGCCGAGGTCGATCCGGCCGCCCCCGCCGCTGCACGCCTCGATGCGCAGGCCGGGGTGGTCTTCCCGGAGGCGGTCCATGAGCGCGTGGACGGCTCGGGTGTGCTCGACCCACAGGCGATCCGGGTCTGCTTCGCCCGGCCAGCCCGCTTCGCTGAACGGGCGGTTCATGTCCCACTTGAGGAAGTCGACGCCGTGGTCGCCGACGAGCCGGTCGAGCCAGTCGTGCGCCCACTCCCGGACGTCCGGCCGGGCGAAGTTGAGGACGAGCTGGTTGCGCAGCTCCGACCGGCGCCGGTGCGGGTGGTGCAGGACCCAGTCCGGGTGCGCGCGGTAGAGGTCGCTGTCCGGGTTGACCATTTCGGGCTCGACCCAGATGCCGAACTTCATGCCGAGGCCGTGCACGACGTCGACGAGCGGCCCGAGCCCGTCGGGGAACCGGGCGCGGTCGACGTGCCAGTCGCCGAGTCCGGCGTGGTCGCTGGTGCGTCCGCGGAACCAGCCGTCATCCAGCACGAACAGTTCGACGCCCAGCGCCGCGGCGCGCTCGGCCAGGGTGCGCTGGCCCTGCTCGGAGACGTCGAAACCCGTTGCCTCCCAGGAGTTGTAGAGCACTGGACGCAGCTCTCGCGGGTGGGGGAGGACGTGCTCGCGGACGTAGGCGTGCCAGGCGCGGCCGGCGGCGCCGAACCCACCGGCGGTGTACAGCCCGGCCGCCACCGGGGTGACCAGCGGCTTGCCGGGGCCGACGCGGTGGGTGACGCCGTCCTGGCCGAACCCGCCGCTGACGGTCAGCCGCCCGGTCGACGACCGGGTGGTGGTGAGGCGCCAGGAACCGCTCCAGGCGAGGGCGACGCCGTAGACCTCGCCGTGGCGTTCGGTCGCGGTGGCGTCGTCGACCATGACCCACGGGTTGGCGTGGTGCCCGGTGATCCCGCGGCGGCTGGCGAAGGTCGTTTCGCCGTGGGGCGCGGAGGTGCGGTGGAGCTGGGTTTCCGCGGCCCAGCGGCCGGTGACGTGGCTGAGCCGGTAGTCCTCGAGGAGGGGCAGCACCCAGGTCGCGGAGTCGGCCCGGACCACTTCGACGTCGGTTTCGGCGGCCAGTTCGGTCCACCGTTCGAGCACGTCGCCGCGATGCCGGTAGTGCAGGGTGATCCGCAGCGGGTAGTGGCGGTCGGCGAAGTGGATCTTCAGGTGATCCTGAGTGGTGTCGTGAGCCTGATAGCGCCATTCCAGAGCCCGCGTGCCGTCGGCGAAACGGAGCTGGAGGGCGGGGGTCCAGTACTTGGTCCCGCCGTCCGCGGCCAGTTCGTCCCGGCCTTCGTCGGGGTCGTTGAAGCCGTCCCACCAGGGGAGCGTTTTGCCGATGAGGTCCGGGATGTCTTCGGCGGGCAGCCTCGGGCCCCAGTAGACGTGGGTGGGCACGTCGTCCTCGTCGAGCCGCAGCGCGTAGGTGCTCGACGCGGCGGTGAGCACCCACGCGCGATGGTCTTCGAGGAAGCGGATCCCGGCCATGCGGGCCATCCTGGCGCCGGGACCGCCGTCGGCCAAGGGATGTCCCGCTGACCGGATGTATCAGCCGAGGAGGGGTCAGGGCCGGTCGGTGAGGTAGCCGCCCATGGTCTTGAAGTACTCGGTCGCGGGCAGGTCCGTGCCGTCGGCGGTGCGGACCCGCTCCACCAGCAGACCCGGTGCCCGGCCGCGGCGCGCGTCCGGCCCCGCCACGATCACCACGCCCTCGCCCTCCCGGATGAAGATGCGGCCCGGCGTGCCCCCGTAGTGCCCGCGGGACACCGAGGCGCGGAGGACGCGCAGCTGCTCACCGCGGTGGAAGGTGAACGCGTTCGGGTACGGGTCGGACAGCGCGCGCACGAAACGCTCGATGTCCGACGGCGGTGACGTCCAGTCGATGAGGCTGTCGCGCGCCGCCCGCTTGTGGAAGAAGCTGGCCTTCGTGCGGTCCTGGGGCACCGGGGTGTAGCCGGTCTCGATCATCGAGATCGCCTCGGCCGTGATCGGGGCGATCAGGTCGACCGTGCGGTGGAACAGGTCCGTGGTCGTGTCCGCCGGGCCGACCGGGATCGCGCGCTGCAGGACGATGTCGCCCGCGTCGAGCTCGCCGTCCATCATGTGGGCGGTGACGCCGACCTCCGGCTCGCCGTTGATCATCGCCCAGATCAGCGGGGAGAAGCCGGCGTAGGACGGCAGCAGCGAGTCGTGGATGTTGAGGGTGCCGTGGCGCGGGAGCTCGAAGATCTCCGGCGGCAGCCACGTGCGCCAGTTGTTCGCCACGATCAGGTCGAGGTCCGCCGCCTTCAGCTCGGCCAGGAGCTCGGCGTCGTCCGGGCGGTTGCGCAGCAGGACGCGGATGCCGTTCGCCTCGGCGAGGTCGGCGACCGAGTCGGCCCAGATCCGCTCGTAGGCGTGGTCGCTCTTCGGGTGCGTGACCACGAGGGCGACCTCGTGGCCGGCGTCGATGAGCGCCTGGAGGGTCCGGTGCCCCCAGGTCTGGTAGCCGAACATCGCCACGCGCATTCGAGAGTGCCCTTTCGTGATCGGGGACGAACATCACCACGAACGTACTAGGCGAGGCTCGCCTAAGTTAGGTTAGGGTTCCCTGAACCGTACCGGAGCGCGCGAGGGAGCAACATGGCTGCAGAGGTCCCGATCTACGACATCGTCGGCGTGGGCTTCGGACCGTCGAACCTGGCCCTCGCGATCGCTCTGGCCGAGCACAACGCGGGCCCGGGCGAGCCGGTGACCGCGCACTTCCTCGAACGGCAGCCGCGCTTCGGCTGGCACCGCGGGATGCTGATCGACACCGCGACCATGCAGGTGTCGTTTCTCAAGGACCTGGTCACCATGCGGAACCCGACCAGCGAGTTCAGCTTCCTCAACTACCTGCACGCGGCCGGCAGGCTGGTCGACTTCATCAACCACAAGAACCTGTTCCCGCTGCGCGTCGAGTTCCACGACTACTTCGAGTGGGCGGCCGCGAAGGTCGACGACGTCGTCTCCTACGGCACCGAGGTCGTCGCCGTGAAGCCGGTGTACGACGGCGCGGAGGTCGCCTACTTCGACGTCGAAGCCTCGGACGGGTCGTCGCTGCGCGCCCGGAACCTGGTGGTGGGCACGGGCTTGCGGCCCCAGCTGCCCGAGGGCGTCACCGCCGGCGACCGGATCTGGCACAACAGCGAGCTGCTGTTCCGCGTGGACGCCTTGCGCGACCGCGATCCGAAGCGGTTCGTCGTGGTCGGCGCCGGGCAGAGCGCCGCGGAGGTCGCCGCGCTGCTGCACGACGAGTTCCCGCGCGCCGAGGTGTGCGCGGTGTTCGCGCGCTACGGCTACAGCCCGGCCGACGACAGCTCGTTCGCCAACCGGATCTTCGACCCGGACGCCGTCGACCAGTTCTACCGCGCGGGCGAGCCGGTCAAGGACCGCTTGATGCGCTACCACGGCGCGACGAACTACTCGGCCGTCGACGTCGACCTGATCGACGAGCTGTACCGCCGGACGTACCGCGAGAAGGTCGTGGGCGTGGAACGGTTGCGGCTGTTCAACGTCTCGCGCCCGGTCGAGGTGACCGCCGCGGGAACCGTGACCGTCGAGTCACTGACGACCGGCGAGCGAACGACGCTGGAGGCCGACGCGGTCGTCTACGCGACCGGCTACCGGCCCGCCGACCCGACCCCGCTGCTCGGCGAGCTCGGCCCCCGCTGCCTGCGCGACGACGAAGGACGCCTGCGCGTCGAGCGCGACTACCGGCTCACGACGGAGCCGCCCCTGCGCGGCGGGATCTACCTGCAGGGCGGCACCGAGCACACGCACGGCATCACGTCGTCGCTGCTGTCGAACACCGCGGTGCGGGTGGGGGAGATCCTGCAGTCCGTTGTGGACCGACGGCTCGTCGAGGCGCCTGAAGGGGAGTACGCCGTCAGCGCGCGGTGATCTGCTCCCGGAGGATGTCGCCGTGGCCGGTGTGGCGGGCGTACTCCTCGATCAGGAACAGGTAGATGAACCGCAGGCTGACCTCGCCGACGACCGGGTGCGTCCACCGGTCGTCGAGCGAGCGGCCCGCGGCGATCTCGCGGGAGCGCGCGCTCGTCCGCTCGTACTCGGCGATCACGTCGGCCACGGTTTCGTCTTCGGCGACGGCGAAACTGGCGTCCCCGGGAGTCGAAGGGCCGTCGCACTCGGACTCGTCCAGGCCGGCCACCAGCCACTGGAACCAGCGGCGCTCGGCGACGGCGGCGTGCTTGACCAGGCTGATCGGCGTGGTCAGGGACGGCACCAGCCGCTGCCGGGCGTCGCTTTCCGACAGGCCTCGCGCGTTCTCGACGAGGGCGAGCCGGTTGCGGTCGAGCATGGCTTCGAGCAGGTCACGCTCGGGGCCGAGGGTCTTTTCGGGCAGCACGTACACGGGCATCAGCTTCCTGGAACGGGGAGAGTGCCGGAATCGGCGAGAGAGCCCAGGATAGCGCTAGTCGACCGGTGCCGGGTGGTGCCGGCTGATCGGGATCACCATCGGCGTTCCGCTCACGGGATCGGGCGTCACCTGGCAGCGGACGTCGAAGACCTCGTCCACCAGTTCCTCGGTGATGACCTCGACCGGCTTGCCCGAGGCCACGATCCGCCCGGACTTCATCGCGATCACGTGGTCGGCGTAGCGGCAGGCCTGCGGCAGGTCGTGCAGCACCATCACGACCGTCCGGCCCTCGCCGCGGTTGAGGTCGACGACGAGGTCGAGCACGTCGATCTGGTGGGCCAGGTCGAGGTAGGTCGTGGGCTCGTCCAGCAGCAGCACCGGCGTGCCTTGCGCGACCGCCATCGCGATCCACGCGCGTTGCCGCTGGCCGCCGGAAAGCTCGTCCACCGGACGGTCGGCCAGGTCGGTCATCGACGTCGCTTCCAGCGCGTCCCGCACCGCGCCTTCGTCCGATGTGGACCATTGCCGCCACCAGCTCTGGTGCGGGGCACGGCCGCGGCCGACGAGGTCGGCCACCGTCATGCCTTCCGGGGCCACCGGGGACTGCGGCAGGATCCCGAGCCGCTGGGCGACCTGGCGCGTCGGCAGGTCGTGGATCGAGCGGCCGTCGAGGTACACCCCGCCCGACTTCGGCGTGAGCAGCCGGGCGAGCGTGCGCAGCAGCGTCGACTTCCCGCACGCGTTCGGCCCGACGATCGCCGTGACCTGGCCGTCCGGGATGTCGAGGTCGAGGCCGTCGATGACGACGCGGTCGTCGTAGGCGACGCGCAGGTCCCGCACCCGAAGCGACGGTGTCATCTTCTCAGCCTCCGGAGCCGGATCGGTTGGCCCTGGCCAGCAGCCAGAGCAGCAGCGGGGCGCCGAGCACGCCGGTCACGATGCCGACCGGGAGCGCCGACGCCGTCAGCGAGCGGGCGATGATGTCGCTGCCCAGCACCACGACCGCGCCGGTGAGCGCGGACGCCGTGATCGGCGGCGAGGACAGCTTGGCGAGCCGTTGCGCGATCTGCGGCGAGGTCAGCGCGACGAACGAGATCGGGCCCGCCGACGCCGTCGCGAACGCGACCAGGCCGGCACCGGCCAGCAGCAGGCCCAGCCGGACCGGCTGCACCGGCGTGCCGAGCCCGGCGGCCACGTCGTCGCCGAGCAGCAGCGTCTGCATCCACCGGGACAGCGCCAGCACCAGCGGGAACAGCACGAGGAGCGCGAAGAACAGCGGGACGACGTGCTCCCAGCCGCGGTTGGCGAGGTTGCCGACCAGCCAGCCGATCGACGCCTGCGCGTCGGTGATCTGCGCTTTGCTCAGCAGGTAGTCGGTCAGGCTGGTGCACATCGCGAAGATCCCGATGCCCACCAGCAGGATCCGGTAGCCGGTGGTGCCGCGCCGCCACGCCAGCGCGTAGACCAGCAGCGCCGTGCACAGGCCGCCGAGGAGGCCGAGCGTGGTGGTGCCGAGCCCGCCGCCGAAGCCGAACGCGATCCCGGCGACCACGGCCGTCGCCGCGCCCGCGTTGATGCCGATCATGTCCGGGCTGGCCAGCGGGTTGCGGGTGATGGTCTGGAACACCGCACCGGACGCGCCGAACGCGAGCCCGGCCAGCAGCCCGGTGAGCGCCCGGGGCAGCCGCAGTTCCTGCACGATGTAGCCGTTTCCGCTGTCGCCGCCGCCGAAGAGGCCGGACAGGACGTCGGACACGGTCATCGGGACGTCGCCGATCGTCATGCCCACGCAGAAGAGCACGAACGCGAGCACGGCGAGGATCACGGAGACGAGCAGCAGCCGGGGCCGGACCCGGCCGGACACCGAACCGGCGCGAAAGGTGACGCGGTCGCTCCGGATCTGCCGCAGGCTCATGCGCACGCCTCGCTGACGCTCGGCGCGGCCTGAGCCGAAGGCGCAGTGTTGGTCGATTCGCTCGCACGCTCGCTCATGTCAGGACTCCACGAGCTTGCGGCGGCGGACCAGGTAGATGAAGAACGGCGCGCCGAGGAACGCGACGATCACGCCCGCGCGGATCTCGCCCGGCCGCGCCACGATCCGGCCCAGGATGTCCGCGGCTAGCAGCAGGCACGGTGCGAGGATCGCGGTGTAGGGCAGCAGCCACCGGTGGTCGGGCCCGACCACGAACCGCACCGCGTGCGGGACGATCAGGCCGAGGAACACGATCGGCCCGGCGACGGCGACGGCGGCGCCGGTCAGCAGGGTGATCGCCAGCGCGCCCCGCAGCCGCAGCGGGCCGAGCTTCCGGCCGAGCGCGATCGCGACGTCGTCACCGAGCGCGAGGCTGTTCAACGCGGGGCCGCTCGCGATCGCCAGCACCACGCCGATGACGAGGAACGGCAGTACCTGCAGCAACGCGGTCGCGTCGACGCCGGAAAGCGAGCCGGCCGACCAGAAGCGGTAGCGGTTGAGCGCTACCGGGTCCGACAGCACCATCGCGCTGGTGAACGAGGAGAGCAGCGCCGTGACGGCGGCCCCGGCGAGCGCGAGCTTGACCGGGCTCGACCCGGCCCGCCCGCGCGTGCCGAGGTAGTAGACGACGGCCGTGGCGAGGAGCGCGCCGGCGAAGGCGAACCAGATGTAGCCGTAGAGCGAGCTGATCCCCAGCACGGTGATCGAGAACACGATGGCGAACGCGGCCCCGGCGCTGACGCCCAGCAGGCCCGGGTCGGCTAGGGGGTTGCGGGTGAGCGCCTGCATCACCGTGCCGGCCAGCCCGAGACCCGCGCCGACGAGGACCGCGAGGAGCGTCCGCGGCATCCGGACACTGTGGATGATCACCGCGTCCGCGGAGCCGTCGTCGTGCCACAGCACCTGCCAGACGGCACCGAACGAGATCTCCTTGGAGCCCAGCCAGACGCTCAGCAGGCACAGGAGAACGAGGACACCGAGGGCGGCCAGGAGGCCGAGCGCGCGGCCCGTGTGTGGCGGGCGTCGCGTGAGAGCGATCCCTCCGGGGTCTGTTCGCACCGCACCTCCGACTGGTACCCATTTAGGTAAGGCTAACCGATGGTACAGCAGTGCATTCTCACCCTCGGTTTGTTAGGTTGCCCTAAGTCCAAGCCCGGATCCGGGCATCTTGAGCAGCGGGAGGCTGGTCTACCGGTGAGCAACGGTGACGCTGTGCAGCAGGTGGCGGAGCTCGGATTCTGGCGTGACAGCCTCGCCTCGGCGCCGAAGGAGCTCCCGCTGCCGATCGACCGGCCGTACCCGGCTCGGGCGGTCCCGGCGCGGCTGACCCGGCCGCGGCCGGGTACCGATGAGCTGACGCTCCTCGCGGGTTTCGTCGTGCTGCTTTCCCGGTACGCGGGAACCGCCGACGTCGTCCTGGGCATCGGCTCGCTGGTGCCGCTGCGGGTCGATCTCGGTGGCTCGCCCGGGTTCGCGGACGTCGTCAAGCGGGTGCGTGACGCGCGTGAAGAGGCATTGGCCCACCGAGTGCCGTTCGACGACCTGGTCGCCGAAGTCGAGCCCGAGCCGGGGCGCGGGGGATCGGTGGTCGTCAACGTCGGCTTCGGCGCCGAGACCGACCTGCCCCTGGACGTGAACCTGGGTATCGACGGCGAAGAGCTGGTCGTCGACTACCGCGCCGACGTCCTCGACGAGTCCACAGTGGACCGCATGCTCGGGCACCTGGGCCACCTCCTGGCCGATGCCCGGAAGCGTCCACAGTGGCCGGTCGAACGCCTGGACCTGATGCCGGAGCCGGAACTGCGGCAGATCCTGCGCGAGTGGAACGACACCGATTTCGACGCGCCGCCGTCGACGCTGCCCGAGCTGTTCGCCGCCCGCGTCGCGGAAGCCCCGGACGCCGTGGCGCTCGTCTTCGAGGACGAGGAACTGACCTACGCCGAGCTGGACGCGCGCGCGAACCGGCTCGCCCACGTCCTGATCGGGCGCGGCGCCGGGCCGGAACGGGTGGTCGCGCTGGCCGTGCCGCGCTCCCTGGACATGGTCGTGGCCGAGCTGGCCGTGCTCAAGGCCGGCGCCGCCTACCTGCCGCTGGACCCGGACTACCCGGCCGAGCGGATCGCGTTCATGGTCGGTGACGCCCGCCCGGTGTGCGTGCTGACCACCGGCGAACTGGCGGAGCACTTCGAGAGTGCGGTCGTTCTCGAAGAGCTCGACCTCGACGCGGCGCCGGACACGGACCCCGCCGCGGCGATCGTCCCGGCGAACGCGGCCTACGTCATCTACACCTCCGGCTCCACCGGCCGGCCCAAGGGCGTCGTCGTGTCCCACGCCGGGGTCGCGAAGCTCGTCGCGACGCAGTCCGAACGGTTCGGGGTGGGCCCGCACAGCCGGGTGCTGCAGTTCGCGTCGCCGAGCTTCGACGTCGCGTTCTGGGACCTGTGCCTCGGCCTGCTTTCCGGCGGGCGCCTGGTGATCGTCCCCGCCGAGCGGCGCGTGCCCGGCCCCGAGCTGGCGGACTACGCGCACGCCAAGGGCGTCGACTTCATGATCCTGCCGCCCGCGCTCCTGGCCGAGTTCCCCGACGACTGCGACCTGCCGCGCGACAGCGTCCTGCTGGCCGGGACCGAGCGGGTGTCGCCGGAGCTGGTGCGCCGGTGGGCGCCGGGACGGCGGATGTTCAACGCCTACGGCCCGACCGAAGCCACCACCAACTCGACGCTCGGGCTGTGCGACCCGGAGATCGCGCCCGGCTCGGCCGTGCCGATCGGCGTCCCGGACCCGGGCACCAGCGCGTACGTCCTCGACGCGTCGCTCGCGCCGGTCCCGGTCGGCGTCGTCGGCGAGCTGTACCTCGCCGGATCCGGCCTGGCCCGGGGATATCTGGGACGGCCGGGGCTGACGGCGGAACGGTTCGTGGCCGACCCCTCCGGCTCCGGCGGTCGCCTTTACCGCACCGGTGACCTGGTGAAGTGGCTGCCGGACGGCCGGCTCGTCTTCCTGGGCCGGGCCGACGACCAGGTGAAGATCCGCGGCTACCGCATCGAACTCGGCGAGATCGAATCGGTGCTCGCCGAGCACCCGCGCGTCGGCCAGTCGGTCGTCGTCGCGCAGGACGGTCAGCTCGTCGCCTACGCCGTGCCGGTCCCCGACCGGTCGGCCGAGCAGGGTCACGTCGCCGAGTGGCACGCCGTCCACGAGGAAATGCTCGCCGGGTCCACCGGCATCGAGGAGAACTTCGCCGGCTGGAACTCCAGCTACGACGGCTCCGACATCCCTCTCGCCGAGATGCGCGAGTGGCACGCGGCGACGATCGACCGGATCCGTTCGCTCAAGCCGAAGCGGGTCCTCGAAATCGGGGTCGGCAGCGGTTTGATCCTCTCCCGGATCGCGCCGGACGCCGAGACGTACTGGGGCGTCGACCTGTCCGAGAGCGCGATCGAGAACGTCCGGCGCGAGGTCGCCGCGACGCCGTTCGCCGACCGCGTGCACCTCGCCGCCCGCCCCGCCCACGACCTCGGCGAGCTGCCGGCCGAGCCGTTCGACACGGTGATCATCAACTCCGTCGCGCAGTACTTCCCGAGCGCGGACTACCTCGCCGAGGTCGTCCGGACCGCGGCGGGTCTCGTGCGACCCGGCGGCACGATCTTCCTCGGCGACATCCGCAACCTCCGCTCGCTGCGGGCGTTCCGCACCGCCGTCGAGCTGCGGCACGGCCGGGCCGACGTCGCGGCGGTCGACCAGGCCATCGCCCGCGAGGGCGAGCTGGTCCTGGACCCGGACTTCTTCCCGGCCCTGGCCCGGGGCCTGGACGGCTTCGACGACGTCGACCTGTGGGTGAAGCGCGGCGAGGCGCACAACGAGCTGACCCGGCACCGCTACGACGTCGTCCTCCGCAAGGCGCCGACGCCGGCCGCGGCCGCCGAACAGGTCGTGGCGTACGGCGATCTCGCCGCGGTGGAACGGTTCCTGGCCGCCGAGACGCCGGAACGGCTGCGCGTCACCGGGGTGCCGGACGCGCGCCTGTCCGGCGAGCTGGCGGCCGTGCGTGCGCTGGACGATGGGGACGCCGAGGCGGCACTGGCCGCCCTGGGCCGCCGCGACGGCGTCGACCCGGAAGCCCTGCACCGGCTCGGTGCGCGGGCCGGCTACCGGGTGGCGGTGACGTGGGCTCCCGAGGGCGGTGAGCTGGAAGCCGTCTTCTCGACGGGGGATGACGGTCCCGCTTACCGCCCCGGACGGCAGACCGGCACGCCGGCGTCGTACGCGAACAACCCGGCGGCCCGGCGGGAGACCGGCGCGCTGGTGGCTTCGCTGCGCGCGCACGTGCGAGACCGGCTGCCGTTGTACATGGTGCCGTCGGCGTTCGTCGTGCTGGACAAGCTGCCCGTGCTCGCTTCGGGCAAGCTCGACCGCAAGGCCCTGCCCAGCCCGGAACGGTTCGCCGCCGGGCCGGGCCGCGCGCCGCGCAACCCCGTCGAGCAGCTGCTGTGCGAGATGTTCGCCGACGTCCTCGGCGTGTCGCAGGCCGGCCCGGACGACGACTTCTTCGCCCTCGGCGGGCATTCGCTGCTGGCGACGCGGCTGATCCAGCGCATCCGCGCGGCGGTCGGCGCCGAGGTGCCGGTGCGGGCGGTGTTCGACGCGCCGACCCCGGCCGCGCTGGCTGACCTGCTGGCCGGGGCGGTGACCGGCACCGAGCGGCGTCCGCTCACCCGCGTCACCGAGCGGCCGGAGCGGCTGCCGCTGTCGTTCGCGCAGCAGCGGCTCTGGTTCCTGCACGGCCTCGAAGGCGGGTCGGCGACCTACAACGTCCCGCTCGTCATGCGGCTCGCGGGCGAGCTGGACGTCGAGGCGCTGCGGGCGGCCCTGCCCGACGTCCTCGACCGGCACGAGGCGCTGCGGACCGTGTTCCCGACCGCCGAGGGCGTGCCGTACCAGCAGGTTCTGGCCGACGCCGAGGTCGAGCTGACCGTTCGCACGGTGTCCGATGTGGAATCCGAAGTGGACACGCTCGTCCGCGAGGTCTTCGACCTCGGCGCCGGCGTGCCGGTGCGGGCCACGCTGCTGACCGTCGACGCGCGCCGCCACGTGCTGGTCCTCGTCGTGCACCACATCGCCGCCGACGGCTGGTCGCTGGCCCCGCTCTGGCGCGACATCGCCACGGCCTACCGCGCCCGGCTGCGCGGGGAAGCTCCCGAGTGGACGCCGTTGCCGGTGCAGTACGCGGACTACACGCTCTGGCAGCGCGATCTCCTGGAGACGGAAGAGGCCGTCCAGCTCGGCTACTGGCGTACCGCGCTCGACGGCCTGCCCGAGCGCATCCCGCTCCCGCTCGACCGGCCGCACCCCGCGGTGTCGGCCTACCGCGGCGAGTTCTTCACCTTCACCTGGGACGCGGGTCTGCACGCCGGGCTGGCCGACCTGGCGCGCGCCTGCGGCGCCAGCCCGTTCATGGTCGTGCACGCGGGCCTGACCGCGCTGCTGTCCCGGCTCGGCGGCGGCACGGACATCCCGATCGGCACCCCGATCGCCGGCCGGACCGACCCGGCGCTCGACGACCTCGTCGGCTTCTTCGTCAACACCCTGGTCCTGCGCGTGGACGCCGGCGGCGATCCGTCGTTCCGCGACCTCGTGGCGCGGGTGCGCGAACGCAGCCTCGACGCGTACGCCCACCAGGACGTCCCGTTCGAGCGGCTCGTCGAAGCGCTGAACCCGGCGCGCTCGCTCGCGCACCACCCGCTGTTCCAGACCATGCTCGCCTGGCAGAACACGCCCGGCGCCGGCGTCGAACTGCCCGGGCTGACCGTCACCGAGCGGCCCGTCGGCACCGGCACGGCCAAGTTCGACCTCTGGTTTTCCTTCACCGAGCGTGCCGACGGCCTCCACGGCCAGGCCGAGTTCAACGCCGAGGTCTTCGACCACGCCACCGTGACCGGCCTGCTCGGCCGTCTCGAAAGTCTGCTGCGCCAGGTCGTCTCCGCACCGGATCGCCGGCTCGGCGGCCTCGACGTCCTCACCCCGGCGGAACGCGAGGCCCTGCCCGCGGTCTGGTCGGGCGCCGTCGAGGACGTCCCCGCGGTCACCGTGCCCGAGCTGTTCGCCGCCCAGGTCGCGCGGACGCCGGACGCGACGGCGCTCGTGTTCGAGGACGAAGAGCTGACCTACGCCGAGCTGGACGCCGTCTCGAACCGCCTCGCGCGCGTCCTCGCGGAGCGGGGTGCCGGCCCCGAGCGCGTCGTCGCCCTGGCCCTGCCGCGGTCGACGCACCTGGTCACAGCCATCCTCGCGGTACTGAAGACGGGCGCGGCCTACCTGCCGCTCGACCCGGGCTACCCGGCGGAGCGCATCGCGTTCATGCTCGAAGACGCGGCTCCGGCGCTGGTCCTGGCGACCGGCGACGACCTGCCGCACGCGGTCCGCCCGGACGACCCGGAACTTCTCGACGGAGTCTCGGACGCCCCCCTTGACGTCGTGCTCCGGCCGGAGAACCCGGCGTACGTCATCTACACGTCCGGCTCGACCGGCCGCCCCAAGGGCGTCGTCGTGCCGCACGCGGGCATCGTCAACCGGCTGCTCTGG
This sequence comes from Amycolatopsis camponoti, assembly GCF_902497555.1. Taxonomy (NCBI): domain Bacteria; kingdom Bacillati; phylum Actinomycetota; class Actinomycetes; order Pseudonocardiales; family Pseudonocardiaceae; genus Amycolatopsis; species Amycolatopsis camponoti. The sequence continues at coordinate 378,507 of NZ_CABVGP010000004.1, forward strand.
ATGCAGGACGAGTACGGCCTGACCGGCGACGACCGCGTGCTGCAGAAGACGCCGTCCAGCTTCGACGTCTCCGTCTGGGAGTTCCTCTGGCCGCTGATCACCGGCGCCACCGAGGTCGTCGCCCGGCCGGACGGCCACAAGGACCCGGCCTACCTCGCCCGGCTGATCCGCGACCACGGGGTCACGACCGTCCACTTCGTCCCGTCGATGCTCCAGGTGTTCCTGCAGGAGCCGGCCGCGGGGGAGTGCACGAGCCTGCGCCGGGTCCTGTGCAGCGGCGAAGCCCTGCCGGCCGACGCGGTGGTCCAGTTCGGCCAGGTCCTCGACGCCGAGCTGCACAACCTCTACGGCCCGACGGAAGCTTCGGTCGACGTCACCTCGTGGCGGACGTCCGCCGAAGACCCGGCTGTCCCGATCGGACGTCCGGTGTGGAACACCCGGACCTACATCCTCGACGCCGCCCTGCGGCCGGTGCCGCCGGGTACCGCCGGTGAGCTGTACCTCGCCGGTGTTCAGCTGGCCCGCGGCTACCTCGGCCGTCCCGGGCTGAGCGCGGAGCGGTTCGTCGCTTCGCCGTTCGAGCCGGGAACGCGGATGTACCGCACCGGCGACCTCGCCCGCTTCCGCCCCGACGGCGTCCTCGAATTCCTGGGCCGCGGCGACGAGCAGATCAAGATCCGCGGCTTCCGCGTCGAGCCCGGCGAGATCGCCGCGACCCTCGCCACGCACGACGACGTCGCGCACGCCGTGGTCGTGGCGCGCGAGGACCGCCCGGGTGACGTCCGGCTGGTCGGGTACGTCATGCCCGCCGGCACGGCGAGCACGCCGGACGAAGAGACCGAGCAGGTCGGCGAGTGGCGCGAGCTGTACGACTCGATGTACTCGGCGGCCGAGGACGAGTTCGCCGGGTGGAACTCCAGCTACACCGGCGAGCCGATCCCGCGGGCGGAGATGCGGGAGTGGCGGGACGCGATCGTCACGCGGATCCGCGACCTGAACCCGCGGCGCGTCCTGGAACTCGGCGTCGGGACCGGCCTGCTGCTGACCGAGCTGGCCCCGGACTGCGAGTCCTACTGGGGCACGGACTTCTCCGCCGAGGTCATCGCTTCGCTGGGCCGCCGGGTCGAGGCCGACCCCGTGCTCGCCGATCGCGTCGAACTGCGCACCGGCGACGCCGCGGACCTGTCCGGCCTGCCGTCCGGATTCTTCGACACCATCGTGCTGAACTCCGTTGTCCAGTACTTCCCGAGCGGGACGTACTTGCTGGAGGTGCTGCGCGGGGCCCTCGAGCTACTCGCTCCGGGCGGGTCGCTGTTCGTCGGCGACGTCCGCGACCTCCGCCAGGTCCGCGCCTTTCACACGGCGGTGGCCGAAGCGCGTGGGGGCGACGTCGAGCAGAACCTCCTGCGGGAGAAGGAACTCCTCGTCGCGCCCGAGTTCTTCGCCGGGCTCGACGAGGTCACCGCGGACATCCGGGTCAAGCGCGGCCGGGCGGTCAACGAGCTGACCCAGTACCGCTACGACGTGGTCCTGCGCCCCGGTTCGGCCGCGGTGCCCGACGTCCCGACGCTCGCGTGGGGTACCGATCTCTCCACTGTGGACGAGGTTGCCGGTCCCAGCCGGATCGAACGCGTTCCGAACGGCCGCACCGCGCCGGGCGGGGTGAACCCCGAAGACTGGTACGCATTCGGTGACGCGCACGGCTACCGCACGGTCGTCACCTGGTCCGCCGAGGGCGACGGCTCGGTCGACGTCCTCTTCACGACGGGCGACCCCGCCGGCGCGTTCCGGCCCGGCGCCGGCCCGCTGCTGTCCTACACCGGCAATCCCGGCCGCTTCCGCCGGATCAGCAGCCTGACCGCGGACCTGCGCACCCTCGCCGCCGACCGGCTGCCGGAGCACATGGTCCCGTCGGCGATCGTCGTCCTCGACAAGCTCCCGGTGACGGCGAACGGCAAGCTCGACCGCCGCGCCCTGCCGTCGCCCGACCCCATCGCGCCGACGTCGGACCGCGAGCCGCGCACGCCCGCCGAACGGCAGCTGTGCGAGCTGTTCGCCGACGTCCTCGGCCTCCCGCGGGTCGGCCCGGACGACAGTTTCTTCGCCCTCGGCGGCCATTCGCTGCTGGCGACCCGGCTGATCGCCCGCATCCGCACGACGCTGAACGCCGAGCTGGAAGTCCGGTCGGTCTTCGAGACACCCACCGCGGCGGGCCTCGCCGCGCTGGTCGGCGCCAGCACCGGGACCGCGCGGCCCGCGCTGGTCCCGAGGGACCGGCCCGCGCTCGTGCCGCTGTCCGGCGCGCAGCAGCGGCTGTGGTTCCTGCACCACCTCGAAGGCCCGTCGGCCACCTACAACGTCCCGCTGATCATGCGCCTCGAAGGCGAGGTCGACGTCCCGGCGTTGCGCACCGCACTGTCCGATGTGGTCGCCCGGCACGAGGCGCTGCGGACCCGCTTCCCGCAGCACGACGGCGTTCCGTACCAGGACGTCCTCCCGGCCGGAGAGATCGACCTGCCCGTGCGGGACGTCACCGGCCTCGACACCGCGCTGACCGGGCTGGTCCGCGGCTCGTTCGACCTGGAACGTCACGCGCCGATGCGCGTCGAGCTGCTGCGCCTGGGCGAGCGTGAACACGTCCTGGCCCTGGTGTTCCACCACATCGCCTCCGACGGCTGGTCGATGGCCCCGCTCTGGCGTGACATCGCCACGGCCTACGCGGCCCGGCGCGCCGACGAGACTCCACAGTGGACGTCGCTGCCGGTGCAGTACGCGGACTACACGCTGTGGCAACAGGATCTGCTCGGCGCGGAGGACGACCCGGACAGCGTGCTGAGCACCCAGCTGGACTACTGGCGCGACACCCTGGACGGCCTTCCCGACCGCATCGAGCTGCCCCTGGACCGCCCGCACCCGGCGACCGCGACCTTCCGCGGCGAACTGCACACCTTCACCTGGGACGCCGAGCTGCACGCCCGCCTGACCGAGCTGGCCCGGGAGTCCGGCGCGAGCGTGTTCATGGTCGTCCACGCGGCCCTCGCCGCCCTGCTCACCCGGCTGGGCGCGGGCACCGACGTCCCGATCGGCTCGCCCATCGCCGGGCGAACCGACCAGGCCGTCGACGACCTCGTCGGCTTCTTCGTCAACACCCTGGTGCTGCGCGTCGACACCGGCGGCGAGCCGTCGTTCCGCGACCTGGTGGCGCGCGTCCGCGACCGCAACCTCGACGCGTACGCCCACCAGGACGTCCCGTTCGAGCGCCTGGTCGAAGTGCTCAACCCGGTGCGGTCGCTGTCCTACCACCCGCTGTTCCAGGTGATGATCGCCGGCCAGAACACCACCCGCGCCGACGTCACCCTGCCCGGCCTGACCGTCACCGAGATCCCGGTGACCACCGGGACGTCGAAGTTCGACCTGGCGATCTCCCTGACCGAGCGCGACGCCGGGATCGCCGGTGTCCTGGAGTTCAACGCCGACGTCTTCGACCACCCGGGCGCCGACGCGATCCTGCGCCGCCTGGAAGTGCTGCTGCGCGCGGCGCTGTCCGAGCCGGACCGCCCGGTCGGCGCCCTGGACCTCCTCGACGGGGATGAGCGCGACCGCGTCCTCAACGAGTGGGCCGGCTCGCTCGACCCCGCGGGGACCGAAACGTTCCCCGGGTTGTTCGCCCGCCGCGTCGCCGAGGCGCCGGACGCGATCGCGCTGGTCTTCGAGGACGTCGAGCTGACGTATGCCGAGGTGAACGCCCGCGCCAACCGGCTCGCACACCGGCTCCTCGAACGCGGCGCCGGGCCGGAGCGGGTCGTCGCGCTGGCCGTGCCACGGTCGATCGAGATGATCGTGGCGGAGCTGGCCGTCCTCAAGGCCGGTGCCGCGTACCTGCCGATCGACGTCGACTACCCCGGCGACCGGATCACCTACATGGTCGAGGACGCCCGCCCGGTCTGCGTCGTGACGACCCGCGAGATCGACGCGAAACTGCCCGCGGGTGTCCCTCGCGTGCTCCTCGACGACGCGGCCCTCGACAGGATGTCCACAGAGGATCCGGCCGTCGGGGTGCGGCCGGAGAACGCGGCCTACGTGATCTACACATCCGGTTCGTCCGGACGGCCGAAGGGTGTCGTCCTCCAGCACTCGGGTGTCGCGAAGCTCGTCGCCACCCAGGTCGAGCGGTTCGGTATCGGCCCGCACAGCCGGGTGCTGCAGTTCGCGTCACCGAGCTTCGACGTCGCGTTCTGGGACCTGTGCCTCGGCCTGCTGTCCGGCGGACGGCTCGTCGTGGTCCCGGCCGAGCGCCGGGTCGCCGGGCCCGCGCTGACCGAGTACGCGCACCAGCACGCGGTGGACTTCATGATCCTCCCGCCCGCTTTGCTCGACGCCATGCCGGCGGACTGCGATCTCCCGCGCGACAGCGTCCTGCTTGCCGGCACGGAGCGCGTCTCGCCCGAACTCGTCAAAAGGTGGGCGCCGGGCCGCCGGATGTTCAACGCCTACGGCCCGACCGAGGCGACCACCAACTCGACACTCGGCGAGAGCGACCCCGTCGAGCTGGCGGACGCGACCGTCGTCCCGATCGGCATCCCCGACCCGGGCACCCGCGCGTACGTGCTCGACGCCGGGCTGCGGCCCGTCCCGCCGGGCGTGGTGGGGGAGCTCTACCTCGCCGGGTCCGGTCTGGCGCGTGGCTACCTCGGGCGCGCCGCGCTGACGTCGGAGCGGTTCGTGGCCGACCCGTTCGGTTCGGGCGGACGGCTCTACCGCACCGGTGACCTGGTGAAATGGCGGCCGGACGGGCGGCTCGTGTTCCTGGGCCGCGCGGACGACCAGGTCAAGATCCGCGGCTACCGCATCGAACCGGGCGAGATCGAAGCCGTGCTCACCGAGCACCCGGCCGTCGGGCAGTCCGTCGTCCTCGCGCGGGACGGCCGGCTCATCGCCTACGCCGTCCCGGCGGCCGGCCGCGACGAAGAGGCCGAGCTGGACCACGTCGGTGAGTGGCGCGAGCTGCACGAGAACGTCTTCACCGAAGCGGCGACCGGCGGGTTGGAGGAGAACTTCACCGGCTGGAACTCCAGCTACGACGGCACCGAGATCCCCCTCGGCGAGATGCGCGAGTGGCACGCGGCGACGATCGACCGGATCCGCTCGCTCAAGCCGAAGCGGGTCCTCGAAATCGGCGTCGGCAGCGGTTTGATCCTCTCCAGGATCGCGCCGGACGCCGAAGAGTACTGGGGCGTCGACCTGTCCGAGAAGGCGATCGCCAACCTCCGCCGGGAACTCGCGGCGACGTCGTTCGCGGACAAGGTCCACGTGGCGGCCCGCCCCGCGCACGATCTCGGCGACCTCCCGGACGAGCCGTTCGACACGGTGATCATCAACTCCGTCGCCCAGTACTTCCCGAGCGTGGACTACCTCGCCGAGGTCATCCGGACGGTGACTGCCCATGTCCGGCCGGGCGGGGTGATCTTCCTCGGCGACATCCGGAACCTGCGCTCGCTGCGGGCGTTCCGGACGGCGACCGAGCTGCGGCACGGTCGCCGGAGCGCGGCCGCGGTCGACCAGGCCATCGCGCGCGAAGGCGAACTCGTGCTGGACCCGGACTTCTTCGGCGCGCTGGCCCGGGAGCTGGACGGCTTCGACGACGTCGACCTCCGGATGAAGCGGGGGCACGCGCACAACGAGCTGACCCGGCACCGCTACGACGTCGTCCTGCGGAAGGCTCCGAAGCCGGAGCCGGTCGAGGAAACCGTCGTTGCGTTCACCACACTCGACGAGCTGGAGCGGCTGCTGGCCGAACGCCCGGCGCGGCTGCGGGTCACGGGGGTGCCGGACGCACGGCTGTCCGGTGAGCTGGCCGCGGTCGCCGCGCTCGCCGAAGGCGACGCCGATGCGGCACTGTCCGCTTTGGACGCCGAGCCGTCCGGAGTGGACATCGAGAAGCTGCGGGATCTCGGTTACCGCGTCTACGCGGCACCGGCGCGGCAAGGCATGCTCGAAGTCGTCTTCACCACCGGCGAGCCGACGCGCATCCATCGCGCCCGTCCGGTGCGCGCCGCCCTGGCCACGCTGGGCAACCACCCGGCCGGGCAGCGGGACACCAGCGCCCTGGTTTCGGCGCTGCGGGCGCACGTCCGCGACCGGCTGCCGCAGTACATGGTGCCGTCGGCGTTCGTCGTCTTGGATCGGCTGCCGCTGCTCGCCTCGGGCAAGCTCGACCGCCGTGCGCTGCCGAGCCCGGACCAGCAGACGGTCGCGGCCGGCCGGGCGCCGCGGACGCCGGTCGAGGAAGTCCTCTGCGGACTGTTCGCCGAGGTCCTGGACACCGCCTCGATCGGTGTCGACGATGACTTCTTCGCCCTGGGCGGGCATTCGCTGATGGCGACGCGGCTGGTCGCGCGGCTGCGCGCGGTGTTCGGCGTCGAGCTGCAGGTGCGGTCGGTGTTCGAAACCCCGACGGTCGCGGGCCTGGCCACCCTGCTGTCCACTTCGGACTCCTCAGCCGCTCGGCCCGCACTGGAGCGCGCCGAGCCGCGGCCGGAGGTGCTGCCGCTGTCGTTCGCCCAGCAGCGGCTGTGGTTCCTCCACCGTCTGGAGGGCCCGTCGGCGACCTACAACATGCCGACCGCGGTCCGGCTGACCGGCGACCTCGACGTCGACGCGCTGAAGGCCGCACTGTCCGATGTGGTCGAACGACACGAAGCCCTGCGCACGGTCTTCCCTGAGATCGACGGCGAACCCCGCCAGCGGATCCTCGACGACGTCACGATCCCGCTGCCGACCCGCTCGGTCACCGGCACCACGCTGGCGGACGCCGTGTCCGAAGCAGCTCGCACGGTGTTCGAGCTGGAGTCCGAGATCCCGCTGCGAGCCGAGCTGCTGCGGCTCGGTACCCGCGAGCACGTTCTCGTCCTGGTGTTCCACCACATCGCCTCGGACGGCTGGTCGACCGCGCCGCTGTGGCGCGACCTCGCGACGGCCTACACCGCCCGGCAAGCCGGAGACACTCCTCACTGGTCTCCGCTGCCCGTGCAGTACGCGGACTACACGCTCTGGCAGCGCGACGTCCTCGGCGAGCCGGTGATCGAACCGCAGCTGGCCTACTGGCGTGACGCGCTGGCGGACCTGCCGGAACGGATCGAGCTGCCGACCGACCGGCCCCACCCGGCCGAGGCCTCCTACCAGGGCGAGCAGTTCGCGTTCGGCTGGGACGCCGAACTCCACAGTGGACTCGTCGAGCTGGCCCGCGCGTGCGGCGCCAGCGTGTTCATGGTCGTCCACGCCGGGCTCACCGCCGTGCTCACCCGGCTCGGCGCGGGCACCGACATCCCGCTCGGCACGTCCATCGCCGGCCGGACCGACCAGGCCCTCGACGACCTCGTCGGGTTCTTCGTCAATACTTTGGTGCTGCGGGTGGACACCGGCGGCGACCCGTCGTTCCGCGACCTCGTCGCCCGCGTGCGGGACCGCAGCCTCGACGCCTACGCCCACCAGGACGTCCCGTTCGAGCGGCTGGTCGAGACGCTGAACCCGGTGCGCTCGCTCGCGTACCACCCGCTGTTCCAGACGATGCTGGCCTGGCAGAACAACGCCGTCGCCGACCTCGCGCTGCCCGGCCTGACCGTCGCGGAGGAACCGGTCCGCACCGGCACCGCCCGCGCCGACCTGACGTTCTTCGTCGGCGAGCGGCCCGGCCACCAGGCCGGGATCCGCGGCACGGCGGAGTACAACAGCGACGTCTTCGACCGCGCGAGCGTCGAAGCGATCCTCGATCGGCTCCGTACGCTGCTGCGGGCCGTCGTCACCGATCCGGACACCCGGATCGGCGCGGTCGACCTGCTCACCGACGCCGAACGCGACCAGCTCGCCGCCGACCCCGCGACGCCCCTTCCCGCGGAAACGACGGCGGACCTGTTCGCGGCCCAGGTGGCCCGTACCCCGGATGCCACGGCGCTGGTGTTCGGTTCCGAGAGCCTCACGTACGCGGAACTGGACACGCGGGCCACGACTCTCGCCCGGGCCCTGCTCGCGCGGGGAGCGGGGCCGGAACGCGTGGTGGCCGTGGCGCTGCCGCGGTCGGCCGACCTGGTCGTCGCGCTCCTGGCCGTGCTCAAGACGGGCGCCGCTTACCTGCCGCTGGACCTGAACCACCCGGCCGAGCGGGTCGAGCTGATGCTCACCGACGCCGGCCCGCACCTGGTGATCGCCGAGGACGGCTTCGGCGATCGGCTGGTCCGGCCCGGCGACACCGGTCCCGAGCCGGCCTGGCCGGTGATCAGCCCGGACAACCCGGCCTACGTGATCTTCACGTCCGGCTCCACCGGACGCCCGAAGGCCGTCGCCGGCACGCAGCGCGCGCTGGCCAACCGGCTGCACTGGGGCCGGGACGTCGCCGAAGGCGTGCGCGTGGCCAAGAGCGCGCTGACCTTCATCGACGGCTCGACCGAGCTGCTCGGCGGGCTCGTTGCGGGCGACCCGGTGGTCCTCGCCGACGACGCGACGGCCACCGACCCGCACGCGCTCGCCGAACTCGTGCGCACCTCCGGCGCCCAGGTCCTGACCGTCGTCCCGAGCCTCCTCGACAGCTTCGCCGAGGACGGCCCGGCCGGCGCGTTCGACGCCGTGACCACGTGGATCACCAGCGGCGAGCCGCTTACCGGTGCACTGGCCGAGAAGGTCGCGCGCCGGTGGCCGTCGGCGAAGCTGGTCAACCTCTACGGCTGTTCCGAAGTCGCGGGCGACAGCCTGGCCCAGGTCTGCGGGCCGGTGGCCATCGGCCGGCCGGTCGCGAACACCCGCGCGTACGTCCTCGACGCGGCGCTGCGGCCCGTCCCGCCAGGCGTCCGCGGCGAGCTGTACCTGGCGGGCGCCGGGCTGGCCCGGGGTTACCTCGGACGTCCGGCGCTGACGGCAGAGCGGTTCGTGGCGTCGCCGTTCGAACCGGGGGAGCGGATGTACCGCACCGGCGACCTGGTCCGCCGCCGACGCGACGGCGCACTCGAGTTCCTGGGGCGCGCGGACCAGCAGATCAAGATCCGCGGGTTCCGCGTCGAGCCGGGCGAGGTCGAAGCCGTGCTGACGGCCGAGGCGTCCGTGGCGCGCGCGGCCGTGATCGCCCGAGCCGACCGGCTGATCGCTTACGTCGCGCCGTCCGGCGACCCGGTGGAGTTGAGGAGGAAGCTCGCCGCGCTGCTGCCGGAGTACCTGGTGCCGTCGGCGATCGTGGTCCTGCCGGAGCTCCCGGTGAACGCCAACGGCAAGCTCGACCGCGCCGCGCTGCCCGATCCGGAGATCCGGACGTCCGGTCGCGTGGCGCGCACGCCGGCCGAGCAGGCGCTGTGCGACCTCTTCGCCGACGTCCTCGGCGTTGCGCTGGTCGGCCCGGACGACGGGTTCTTCACCCTCGGCGGCCACTCGCTGCTGGCGACGCGGCTGGTCAGCCGGATCCGCGCGCTGCTGGGCGTCGAGGTCCCGATCCGGGCCGTCTTCGACGCACCCACGCCGGCCCGCCTGGCCCGGCTGCTCGACCCGGCCCGCGAGAGCCGTCCCGCGCTGCGGCCGGCCGAGCGGCCCGAGGTGCTGCCGCTCTCGTTCGCGCAGCAGCGGCTGTGGTTCCTCGACCGCCTCGACGGGCCGAGCGCGACCTACAACATCCCGTGGGCGTGGGAGCTGACCGGACCGGTCGACGCCGGCGCGCTGCGGGCGGCGCTGGGTGACGTCGTCGCCCGGCACGAAGTCCTGCGGACGATCCTGGTCGAGGAGCAGGGCACGCCGTCGCAGGTGGTCTTGGCGGCGGGTGACGACCGCGCGCGTCCGGTCCTGGTCATCGAGACGGCGGCGGACGTCGACGAGAGCGTCATTGCCGCGGCGTCGTACTGCTTCACGCTCGACGCCGAGATCCCGGTCCGCGCCACGCTCGTCTCGGCCGGACCCGAGCGGCACGTGTTCGTGCTGCTGGTGCACCACATCGCCGGTGACGGCTGGTCGCTGCCGCCGCTGAAGCGGGACCTCGACGCCGCGTACGCCGCACGCCTGCGCGGTGAGCGTCCACAATGGACACCGTTGGCGGTGCAGTACGCGGACTACACGCTCTGGCAGCGCGAGATGTTCGGCCGGGCCGACGACCCCGGCAGCCTCCTCGGCCGGCAGGCGGCGTTCTGGCGGGAGACCCTCGCCGGGATCCCGGACGAGCTGGCGCTCCCGGTGGACCGGCCCCGCCCGGCCCGGTCGACCAACCGCGGCGCGGCCGTGCCGTTCACTGTGCCCGCCGACGTCCACCGCGGCCTGCGGGACCTGGCTCACGGCAGCGACACCAGCACGTTCATGGTGCTGCAGGCGGCCCTCGCGGCGCTGCTCACGCGGCTCGGCGCGGGCACCGACATCCCGCTCGGCACCCCGGTCGCCGGCCGGACGGACCACGCGCTGGAGGACCTCGCCGGGTTCTTCGTCAACACCCTGGTCCTGCGCACCGACACCGCCGGCGACCCGACGTTCCGGGACCTCCTGGACCGCGTGCGGGAAGCCGACCTCGCCGCGTACGCCCACCAGGACCTGCCGTTCGAGCACCTCGTCGAGCTGCTCAACCCGGCCCGGTCCCTGGCCCGGCACCCGCTGTTCCAGGTCATGCTCGCGGTCTACCACTCGGGCTCGGAACCGGAGCGGCTGCTCGGGCTCGACGCGTCCTATCGGGACACCGGGCTGCGGCAGGCGAAGTTCGACCTGTCGTTCGACCTGGTCGAAACCCCCGGCGGCCTCGAAGGCGACCTCGAGTTCAGCCTCGACCTGTTCGACGAGCGGACCGCCCGCACGCTCACCGAGCGGCTCGTGCGGCTGATGACGGCCGTCGTCGCGGACCCGGACCGGCCGCTGAGCCGGATCGACGTCCTGGACGCGGGCGAGCGGCACCGGATCGTCGCGGAGTGGGGCCGCGGTGAGCCGCTGACGACCTCCGCGCCGACGGTCGTCGACCGGCTGGCCGCCCAGGTGGCGGCGACGCCGGGCGCGACGGCGCTCAGCGATGCTTCCGGCAGCGTGACTTTCGCCGAGTTCGCGGCGCGGACGGATCGCCTCGCCCGGTGGCTGGCTTCCCAGGGCGCCGGTCCCGAGAAGGTCGTGGCGCTCGTGCTGCCGCGGTCGGCGGCGGTCGTCGAGGCGATCTTCGGTGTGTTCAAGACGGGCGCGGCGTACCTGCCGGTGGATCCGGACCAGCCGGCCGACCGGATCTCGGCGATCTTCGCCGACGCCGGTGCCGCGCTGGTGCTGACCAGCCGCGCGCTGGCTTCGCCGGTTCCCGGGGCGCTCTTCGTCGAGGACCTGCTTGAGGACACAGTGGACAGTTCCGTTGTCCTTACCCCGCCATCGCCGGCGAACCCGGCGTACGTGCTCTACACGTCCGGGTCCACGGGCAAGCCGAAGGGTGTCGTCATCCCGCATTCCGGGCTGGTGAACCTGTTCCACAGTCACCGCGAGACGCTCTACCGCCCGGCGGTCGCGGCGGCGGGCGGGCGGCGGCTGCGGGTCGGGCACGCGTGGGCGTTCTTCTTCGACGCCTCCTGGCAGCCGCAGCTGTGGCTGCTCGACGGGCACGAGGTGCACGTCGTCGACGACGACACGCGCCGCGACCCCGAGCGGCTGGCCGCGGTGGTGCGCGAGCGCGGGCTCGACTTCCTGGAGCTGACGCCGTCGCACTTCGCTCAGCTCGCCGCGGCCGGCGTCGTCGAGGAAGGGAAATGCGCCCTGGGCGTCGTCGGTGTCGGTGGTGAAGCGGTGTCCCAGACGCTGTGGGAACAGCTGCGGTCGATGCCGGGGACGGCGGCGTACAACCTCTACGGCCCCACCGAGGCCACAGTGGACGCGCTCGTCGGCCGGTTCGCCGACGCGGACCGGCCGGTGGTCGGGCGCCCGGTGCACAACGCCCGCGCGTACGTCCTCGACGGCGGCCTGAGCCCGGTCCCGGCCGGTGTGCCGGGCGAGCTGTACCTGGCCGGCGCGGGGCTGGCGCGCGGTTACCACGGGCGTCCCGCGCTCACGGCGGACCGGTTCGTCGCCGACCCGTTCGGGCCGCCGGGGGAGCGGATGTACCGCACCGGCGACCTGGTGCGGTGGCGGACCGACGGGCAGCTCGAGTACCTCGGCCGCATCGACGACCAGGTCAAGATCCGCGGTTTCCGGATCGAGCCGGGCGAGATCGAGACGGCCCTGGCGCGGCACGACGACGTCGAGCAGGCCCTCGTCGTCGTCCGCGAGGACCGGGACAAGCGGCTGGTCGCCTACACCACCCCGGCGACCGCGGATCCCGCGCGGCTGCGGGAGTTCGTGGCCCGGTCGCTGCCGGAGTACATGGTGCCCGCGGCGGTCGTCCCCCTCGAAGCGTTCCCCGTGACGCCCAACGGGAAACTCGACAAGGCCGCCCTGCCGGTGCCCGAGTTCGAAACCCGCGGACGGGCACCCGGGACGCCGCTGGAGAAGACCCTCTGCGAGATCTTCGCGGAGGTCCTGGACGTCGCCGCCGTCGGCGCCGACGACGACCTGTTCGCCCTCGGCGGCCATTCCCTGCTGCTCGTGGTCCTGCGCAACCGGATCACCGAGCGGCTCGGGACCGAGCTCCCGATCGCCGAGTTCTTCCGTACCCCCACCGTGGCAGGACTCGCCGCGCTGCTGTGACATCCGGGGCTTCGCCCCGGGTCGGGGGCGCTGCCACCCGGAGCCCCCGAAAGCCCATTGACCCGAGACACGAGGTAAAAGTGCACCGCACCCTGATGAACGCCAAGATCCACCGGGCGACCGTCACCCAGGCCGACCTGCACTACGTCGGCTCGTTGACGATCGACGCCGAGCTGATGGCCGCCGCGGACATCGTGGAAGGCGAACGGGTCCAGGTCGTCGACATCACCAACGGCGCCCGCCTGGAGACCTACGCGATCACCGGCGAGCCGGGCTCCGGAGTCATCGGCGTCAACGGCGCCGCCGCGCACCTGGTGCACCCCGGCGACCTCGTCATCATCATCACCTACGCCCAGGTCGACGAGGCCGAGCGCGCGGGGCACCGGCCGCGCGTGGTGCACGTGGACGCGGACAACCGCCAGGTCCACCTGGGACACGATCCCGCCGAGCCGGTGCCCGGCGCGGAGGCTCAGCTGTCCGGCCGCGGCTGACCCGGGTGGGCGTGGACACAGGACGGTTGCGGCGGTTGCTTTTGACAGGCTGCCCTAAATAAGGTGTGCCTATCCTAAAGTTCGGCGAGAGGTTCTCATGTCCGTGTTTCAAGGCGGTGCCGGGTTCAGCCGGCGTGGATTCCTGATCGGCACCGGCGGGCTGGCCGCCACCGTGGCCCTCGTCGCGTGTGGCAGCAGTGACGACAAGGCCGCCCCGGCGTCCTCCGGTCCGTGGGAGTTCACCGACGACCGCGGGCAGAAGGCCGCGCGCGACCAGCGTCCGACGCGGGTCGTGGCTTACGTCAGCTCCGCGGCCGCGCTGTGGGACTACGGCGTCCGCCCGGTCGGCGTGTTCGGCCCGCAGAAGACGGCCGACGGCGGCAAGGAGATCCAGGCCGGCAACATCGACCTCGGCGCCGTGACGTCGATCGGCAACGCGTGGGACGACTTCAGCATGGAGAAGTTCGCCGCGACCAAGCCGGACCTGGTGATCACCGGGCTCACCGGCGCCAAGCCGACCGACCTGTGGGTGCTCAAGGACGACCTCGGCCCCAAGGTGCAGCAGGTCGCGCCGATCGTCGCGATGTCGGAGTACAAGGTCACGCTGCCGAAGGTGATCGAGCGCTACGAGCAGCTCGCGGTCGCGCTGGGCGGCGACGCGAACTCCGACGTCATCAAGAAGGGCAAGGAAGACTTCCAGAAGGCGTCCGACGACCTGAAGGCCGCCATCAAGGCCAAGCCGGGCCTCAAGGTGCTGGTGGTGTCCAGCGACAAGGACAACCTGTACGTCTGCAAGCCGGAGTTCTTCGCGGACCTGGCGTACTACCGCGACCTGGGCCTGGACATCGTCAACGGCGCCGGCACGGACGACTACTTCGAGACGCTCAGCTGGGAGCAGGCCGGCAAGTACCCGGCCGACCTGATCCTGACCGACAGCCGCACGTACGCGCTGTCGCGCCCGCAGCTGGCGGCGATCCCGACGTGGGCGCAGCTGCCCGCCGTCAAGGCGAGCCAGCTCGCCGACTGGTCGACCGAACCCCGGTTCAACCCGGTGCTCGCGGCCCCGGTCATCCGGAAGCTGACCGAGGTCGTCAAGGGTGCCCGCACGGACATCACCGCCTGAGGAGGCCTGGCATGACCAACCCGTTCGAAGATCCGTCCGGTACGTACCTGGTGCTGGTCAACGCGGAGAACCAGCACAGCCTGTGGCCGGAGTTCGTCGAGGTCCCGGCCGGCTGGACGGTCGCGTTCGGCCCGTCGGGCCGCCAGGAGTGCCTGGACCACGTGGAAGCGAACTGGACGGACATGCGGCCCAAGTCCCTGGCCGACGCGATGGACGACTGACCCTTCTCCGAGGAAAGCGCCGGGAGCTGGTCCGCTCCCGGCGCTTTTCGCGTGTGTCGACCCCTCAATCACGAGTGATGCCCCTCCAATCACACGTGATGCCTCTTCAATCACGCGAGATGCCCCGCCGGACACGCGTCATGCCGCGGGATCCGGTCCGGAGCACGCGAATCCCGTGTGCACGAAGGGTCGACTCGCGTGATCAGGAGGTCGACACGCGTGATCGGGGGGACGACACGGGGTCAGGCGCGCTGGCCCGACCAGGCTGCCCACAGCTTCGCGTACTGGCCGCCGGCCGCGACGAGGTCGTCGTGCGTGCCGGTCTCCACCACCGCGCCCGCGTCCAGGACCACGATCCGGTCGGACGCCGCCGCCTGGGTCAACCTGTGGGCCACCACCAGCGCCGTCCGGCCTTCCAGGGCCGCCGCGGCCGCCGACTCCAGAACCCGGGAACCCGCGCTGCCCGCCTCCGCCGTGGCCTCGTCGAGGATCGCGATCGGGGGGTCGGCCAGCACCAGCCGGACCAGCGCCAGCTGCTGCGCCTGGGTCACCGTCAGCTGGTGGCCGCCTTCGCCGACGACCGTGGCCAATCCGGACGGCAGACTGTCCACCCAGGACAGTGCGCCCACCTTCGCCAGTGCCGCCCGCAGGTCCGCGTCGGACGCCGACGGGCACGCCAGGCGGAGGTCTTCGGCCAGCGGTCCCGCGAACACGTGGACCTCCTGGCTGATCAGCGCGACCGTGCGCCGGGTCGCCTCGGGCCCCAGTTCGTCCAGGGGCACCCCGCCGAGCGTCACCGAACCCGAAGACGGCCGGTGGATCCCGGCGATCAGCTTGGCCAGCGTCGTCTTCCCGGCCCCGCTCGCCCCGACCAGCGCCACCCGCTCGCCGGGTGCCACGCCGAGGTCGACGTCGCGCAGCACCGGGTGACCGTCCACATAGGAATAGCCGGCCGCCGCCGTCTTCACCGACGCGTCCACCGGCCGGGAAGGCTGCGAAGGCGATTCCTCGGCGGGCAAGTCGGCCACGCCGATCAGGCGCGCGAGGCTGGCCGCGGCCGCCTGCGCGTCGTCGACCAGGGCCAGCGCCGTCGTGATCGGCCCGAACAGGCTGTGGAAGTACAGCGCCGCCGCCGTCGCCACACCGACCGTCACCGCGTTCGCCCCGACCAGCAGGAACCCGGCGGCCAGCACGGCGGACAGCCCGACGAACTCCGCCAGGTTGAGCCGCGCGTAGAACCGCGTCACCAGCCGGATCCCGCGCAACGCCAGGTCGACGGCCGTGTCGGACCGCTGCCGCACCCGGTCCAGGTGCGCGTCCGCCAGCCGGAACGCGCGGACGGTCTTCGCGCCGCCGATGGTGTCCAGCAGCTGCTGCTGTTGCGCGCCGACGGCCTCGCGCTGGCTCGCGTACAGCGGTTTCGCGCGCGGCACGTACCAGCGCACGGTCCACACCTGGATCGGCACGGCGACCAGCGCGGCCAGCAGGAACCGCCAGTCCAGCACGGCCAGCGCGCCGAGGGTCAGGACGACCGTGAGCACCGAGCGGCCCAGCTCGGGCAACGCCTGCCGCACGCCTTCCGCGACGACCGAGACGTCGTTCGTCACGCGGGCGGTGAGGTCGCCGGAGCCGGCGCGCTCGAGCTGTTCGAGCGGCAGTCCCAGCGCCCGCTCCACGAAGCGTTCGCGCAGCTCGGCCAGGATCGTCTCGCCCAGCCGAGCCACCATCGACACGCCGATGGCGGTCGCGATGGCCTGCGCGATCGCGACGAGCACCAGCCCGGAGATCGGCGTGACCAGGTCGGCCGCCGGCCGGCGCGTCGCGACGAGGTCGACGACTTCGCCGAGCAGGGGAGCGGTCAGCAGTCCGATCGCGGTGGCGGCGACCAGCATCGTGGCCGCGGCCGCGGCGCGGCCCTTCGACCGGCCGACGAGCTCGCCGACGACGGCGCGGATCCGGCGGCCGTCGGCCACGGGGAGGAGTTCGCGGGTCATGACAGCACCGCCGCCCGGTAGTCGGCGCGACCGGCCAGCTCGGCGTGGCTGCCGACGCCGGCGATCCGCCCGTCGTCGAGGAGGACGACGCGGTCGGTCGCGGCGAGCAGCGCCGGGCTGGTGGTCACGAGGATGGTCGTGCGGCCGCGCCGCAGCTCGGCCAGGCCCGCGGCGATGCGGGCCTCGGTGACGGTGTCGACGGCGGTCGTCGGATCGTGCAGGACGAGCACCGGCGCGTCGACGGCGAGCGCCCGGGCGAGCGCGACCCGCTGGCGCTGCCCACCCGAGAGCGACCGGCCGCGTTCGGTGACCTCGGTGGCGACGCCGTCGGGCAGCGCGCCGGCCACCTCGTCGACGGCGGCCGCGGACATCGCTTCCTCGCTGAGCGGCCCGGTCGCGAAGTTCTCGGCGACGGTGCCGGCGAACAGGTCCGCGTCGTGCGCGGCCACCAGAACGACCTCACGAACCCGGCTCGGGTCCACAGTGGACAGATCGACCGCGTCGACCGACACCGTGCCGGTCGCGGGGTCGGCGGCGCGGCCGAGGCAGTCCAGGAGGTCGGTCGCCGCGGCCGGGTCGGTGGCGACGACGCCGAGCAGCTCACCCGGGCGGGCTTCGAAGTCGACGTCGCGCAGCGCCCCCCGGCCGAGCGCGGAAAGCCGGACGTGCCCGGCGGCGGGGGCGGGCAGCGTGGCTTCCCCGGCGTCGACGGCGTGCGGTGCGTTCAGGACGTCGGCGATGCGCCCGGCCGACGCGCGGCCTTGCGCGAGCTCGCCGTTCACCCACGAGAAGATCGAGAACGGCGTGATCAGGTACTGCGCCAGGCCGACCGCGGCGACGAGGTCGCCGACGCTGATTTCGCCCGCCGCGGCGAGGTTCCCGCCGACGAGCGCGACGACGGCGATGAAGATCCCGGTCAGCGCGAGCAGCGCGCCGTTGTGCCAAGCCTGGGCGCGCGCGGCGCGGAGCGTCGCTTTGAGCGAATCCTGGCTGGTGCGGCGGTAGCGGTCGACGGCGGCGCGTTCGGCGCCGACGCCCTTGAGCACGCGCAGCCCCGCGACCAGGTCGGTGGCGATGCCGGAGGCGAAGGCGGAGCGCTCCTGCTCGGCCTCGCTGCGGCGTTCGAGCGGTTTGCCGATCAGGTGCGCCAGGTACAGCATCGGCGGCGTGCCGAGCAGCACGAGCAGGCCGAGCGGGACGCTCATGGTAAGCAGCACGACGGCGCTGACCAGCAGCCCGGCCAGCCCGGCGACGCCGAACGGGAGGACGCCGTTGAGCTGGCCGACCCGCTTCGCGTCCGACGTGCCGATGCTGACGAGTTCGCCCGCGAGGTTGCCGGCTTCGGCGCCGCCGCCGGGGTGCAGCACGCGGCGTCCGATGTCGAGGCGCAGGTCGTGGGCGGCGCGTTCGGCGGCGCGCTCGCCGAAGCGGGCACCGAGGCGGTAGCTGGTCGACAGCGCGGCGAACAGCACGGCCAGCACCGCCAGCCAGAGGAGCAGCGTGCCCACCGAGCCACCCGCGACGGCCTGGTCGATCACCACGCCGATCACCACCGGCACCAGCGCTTCGCCGCCCTGGTGGCCCGCCGTCAGCACCGCCGCGAGGGTCACCGATCGTCGTTGCCCGGTGATCGAACGGCGGAGGACTTCCCGTCCCGTCGTGCTCACCCGCGCCTCCCTGTCCTGGTCGTGGGATAGGTAAGGCTAGTCTAAGTAAACGGGTTACGGGAACACGGTCGGCTTCGTCTCATTTCCCTCGGTGGCCGGTTCTCCGAAGCGGGCCAAGGCGAGCGCGGCGGCCACGGCGAGGACGAACCCGGCGATCGCGACGACCGCGAACCCGGGCCGGGTCCGGTCGCCGAGGACGAACACGCCGATGAGCGACGGGAAGATCGTCTCGCCGAGCACCATCATCGCGGTGGACGTGGTGACGCTGCCGCGTTGCAAGGCCGTCGCGTAGAACAGCATCGCCATCCCGCCCGCGACGGCGACGGTGTAGGTGGCCGGGTCGGTGAGCAGGTCCAGCGGGGCGAGGCTGGGGATGATCCGCCCGGAGATGGCGACGACGCCGAAGCAGAGCCCGGCCACGAGCCCGAGCGCGGGCGTCCGGATGTGCCGGCTCGCCTTCCCCGCGGCGATCCCGGCGCCGGCCAGCACGACGACCGCGCCGATGAGCCCGAGCCGGAAGCCGAGGCCGACCGGGTCGGAGCCTTCGCTTTCGGCGGCGGCGCCGAGCAGCCCGAGCCCGGCGCACACGACGGCGACGGCCGCCCATTCCCGTTTGCCGAGGCGGACCCCGAGGAACCGGGCGGCGACGGCGGTCACGGCGAGGCTCGCGGCGAGCGCGGCCTGCACGACGAACAGCGGCAGGACGTGCAGAGCGGCGATCTGCGCGACGAAGCCGAGGACGTCCAGCGACAGGCCGAGCACGAACTTCCACTGGCCGAGGACGCGCACGAGCAGCTTCGGATCGACCCCGCCGGCACCGGAGTCTTCGGTCGCCTGGGCGGCGACCGACTGCATCACCGAAGCGACGCCGTACGCGATTGCGGCGCCGAGGGCGCAGAGGAGTCCCCACCACATGCCGATCACTCTATTTTGTCGGACCGGTGCGGTACGTTCCGGTCATGTCGAACACGAGTTCGAAGACGCACCGGGCCTGGCCGGCCCGGCTGGCCTGGGACGAGTTGCGCCTGCAGCTGGACTTCCTGCAGTTCCTCCGCGCGACGGCGGTGAACAAGCTGGCGGGGCTGCCGGTTTCGCAGGCGGCGGCGACGCCGTTCTCGACGTCGCCGCGGTTGAGTGCGCTGGGGGTGGTGAAGCACCTGACGGCGGTGGAGCGGTGGTGGCTGTCGATCGAGGCGGGCGGAGCGGACCTGCCGTCGCTGTGGGCGGGGTCGCCGGACCCCAGCTGGGACTTGTCACCGGACGACACACCGGCCTCGGTGGTGGCGGCGTACAAGGCCGAGTGGGCCCGGTCGGAGAAGTCGTTGCGCCGACTGGGTCCCGACGACCGGACGCGGCGGCGGTCGGAGTTCACGGTCAGGTGGGTGGTGGCCCACGTGGTCCAGGAGACGGCGCGGCACGTGGGGCATCTGGATCTGCTGCGGGAGCTGGCCGATGGGGAGGTGGGTGAGTGAAGAATCCGCGTGACACGCCTCGCTAACCTGGGTTCGTGGCCGTCGTTGCGGAGTACCGCCGATTTACCGGCCCCCTGGCCCTTTGCGGGTGCCAGCGGGGTTCCGGTGCCATGTCCGCAGTCGGCGTTGCCTGACGTTGCCCGCGCGGTTCGGTCCGCACCATCACAGCCGAGCCATGACCAAGCCGCAACGAACCTCGCCGGGTGTCCGGGCCCAGGGGGAGCAGTCGCCCTCACCCCGCTCACCCAGGAGGCCTTGTCATGCCCGAAACACCCAGCCGGCTCGTCCGTGACCTCGCGATTCGCGATCTCACCGATCCCGCGGCCGGCCCGCACGCGATGCAGCTCGTCGTCGAGCGGGCCGTCGCCGCCGTCCGAGGGCCGCGGACCGAAGTGCGGTGGTGGCGGGGGGATCGGATCGTCAGCGTCGCCGACAACTACGACAACCTGGGCTACGACCCCGCCGACGTCACCCGCGACGCGCGCTACACCCGCTACGTCGACGCGGACCACGTGCTGCGCAGCCACTCCAGCGCCCTGGTCCCCGGCGCGCTGCGGGCGCTCGGAGCGCGGCCGGCCGACGACGTCCTGCTCGTCTGCCCCGGCATCGTCTACCGCCGGGACAGCATCGATCGGCTGCACACCGGTACTCCGCACCAGCTCGACCTGTGGCGGATCACGCGCACGAAGAACGACCTGGGCCACCTGGTCGAATCCCTCGCCACCGAACTCCTGCCGGGCCGGCGGTGGCGCCTCGAACCCCGCCGTCATCCGTACACAGTGGACGGTGCTCAGCTCGACGTCCGCCACCACGGCGAGTGGATCGAGGTCGCCGAATGCGGACTCGTCCACCCCGATGTCCTCGCCCGCGCCGGCCTCGACGACCGCTGGTCCGGGCTGGCTCTCGGCATGGGCCTCGACCGGATGCTGATGCTGCTGAAGGACATCCCGGACATCCGCCTCCTGCGGTCACCCGATCCGGCCGTCGCGGCGCAGCTCACCGACCTCGCGCCGTACCGCCCGGTCTCGACCCTGCCGCCCGTGCGCCGCGACCTCTCCGTCGCGGTCGCGCACGACGATCGCGCCGAGGACCTCGGCGATCGCGTCCGCGCCGCCCTCGGCGACGATGCCGACGTCGTCGAATCGGTCGAGATCCTGCAGGAGACGCCGTGCGCGCACTTGCCCCCTCAGGCGCTGGCCCGGCTCGGCGCCACCGAAGACCAGAAGAACCTCCTGGTCCGGCTGGTCCTGCGCCCGCTGAGCGCGACCCTGTCGGACCGCGAGGCGAACGTCCTGCGCGACCGGGCCTACGCCGCCCTGCACCAGGGGTCAGGTTCGCAGTCCGCGGAGGGCGAGCGCGGCGAAGCGTCGTGAAGCAGCGAGACGGGCCGCCGGGGTCGGCGCCTGGATGCCGCCGTTGGCCATGAGCACCAGGACCAGGTCGTCCAGGACGACGTCCGGGCGCACGTGCCCGGCCTCCTGCGCGCGGCGGATCAGCTCGGCGATCGACCGCAAGGCCCGTTCGCGTTCGGCGGCGAAGTCGATCGCGTGCGGGAACGCCGAGACGAAGGCCGTGGTGAAGCCCCGGTCGCGCGCGTGCAGCTCGCACAGCCGCTCGACGACCAGGGCGAAACCGCGCCACGGATCGGGATCGGCGAGCCCTTCGTCGACGATGGCGTAGCACGCCCGCATCTGGTCCGCGAACGCCGCGGTGACCAGCAGTTCCTTGGTGGGGAACCGGCGGTACAGGGTGGCCGGCCCGACCCCGGCGCGCCGGGCGATCTCGCGCATCGGCGCGTCCAGGCCCTCGGCGGCGAACACCAGGCGGGCCGCGTCGAGGATGCGCTCACGGTTGTCGCGGGCGTCGGAGCGCAGCAGGTGAGGCAAATGATCGGCCACGCTCTCACTTTAGCCAAGCGGACGCCGGCGTCCACTACCGTCGGTCCCATGAAAGCAGTTGCGGTGCAAGCGTTCGGCGATCCCGAGGGGCTCGCGGTCATCGACGTCCCGGTCCCGGAACCGGCCGCGGGACAGGTGCTGGTCGCCACCGAGGCGATCGGCGTGGGCGGGGTCGACGCCGTGATCCGCAGCGGCGCCCTCGCCGCGTACGGGTTCCGGGACGGGCACATCCTCGGCGGCGAGATCGCGGGCACGGTGACCGCGGTCGGCGACGGCGTCGACCGCGAGTGGACCGGACGGCGCGTGTGGGCCTTCACCGGCGTGGGCGGCGGGTACGCCGAGCAGGCGGTCGCCCCGGCCGAGACGCTCGTCCCGCTCCCGGCGGCGACGTCGGCCGTGGACGCGGTGACGCTCGGCAGCTCCGGCGCCGTGGCGCACTTCGGCCTCCGCCACGCCCACTTCGCGCCGGGCGAGTCGGTGCTGGTCCGCGGCGCGGCGGGCGGTCTCGGGATCATGACGGTCCAGCTCGCCGCCCGCGCCGGAGCCGGCGCGATCGCGGTGACGACGTCGTCGCCCGAGCGTGGCGAACGCCTGCGTGGACTCGGCGCGACCCGCGTGCTGGACCGCGCCGGCGAGGGGACGGCCGACACCTACGACGTCGTCATCGACATCGTCGCCGGGCCGGACCTGCCGTCGTTCTTCGCCAAGCTCAGCCCGAACGGCCGCCTGGTGGCGATCGGCGCGGTCGCCGGCGACCCTCCGGCGGACTTCGGCAAGCAGCTGTTCGCGGCGTTCCAGAGGTCGCTGTCGTTCTCGACCTTCAGCGCGAACACCGTGCCCCAGGCCGACCGGCGAGCGGTGACGGCGGAGCTGTTCGCCGCCGCGAACAGGGGAGAGCTGACCTCGGTCGTGCACGAGGTCCTGCCGCTGGACCAGGCGGTACTGGCCCACCGGAAGATGCAGGCCGGCGAGGTGTTCGGGAGGATCGTGCTGACTCCGCCGGAAAGCTGACCCGTAGGGTGTGGCCATGGCAGATCGGCTCTACTTCCGGCAGCTGCTCGCCGGGCGGGACTTCGCCGTCGGCGACCCGGTCGCGACGCAGATGGTGAACTTCGCCTACCTCATCGGCGACCGGGACACCCAGGACGCGGTGCTCGTCGACCCGGCCTACGCCGTGCAGGACCTGCTCGATGTCCTCGACGCCGATGGCATGCGGCTCACCGGGGTCCTCGCCACCCACCACCACCCCGATCACGTCGGCGGCGAGATGATGGGCTTCGAGCTGCCCGGCATCGCCGAGCTGCTCGCGCTCCGGCCGGTGCCGATCCACGTCAACGGCGCCGAGACCGAGTGGGTCCGCCGCGTGACCGGGGTCGAGGACACCGATCTGCGCGCGCACGACCACGACGACGTCCTCGAGGTCGGCTCGATCCCCGTCCGGATGCTGCACACACCCGGCCACACGCCCGGCAGCCAGTGCTTCCTCGTCGAAGACAAGCTCGTCTCCGGCGACACGCTCTTCCTCGAAGGGTGCGGGCGCACCGACTTCCCCGGCGGCGACGCCGAGGAGATCTACCGCAGCCTGCAGGCCCTCGCCGGCCTGCCCGGCGACCCCGTCGTCTACCCCGGGCACCAGTACTCCGCCGAACCGTCGGCCGCGCTCTCCGACGTCAAGCGCACCAACTTCGTCTACCGGCCGCGGTCGCTCGACGAATGGAAGGTCATGTTCGGCGGCTGATCAAGGTGTTCCACGGGGTGAAACACCGCTGTTTCACGGACTGGGCGGCGATTGACTTCGCCTGACCGGGGCCCGAATGTCGGGAGCACGCAAGCCCCGAACATCCCCGTCCCCGGGAGAAATCCGTGTCGATTTCCACCACGGGCGTGCTTCCGCGCGCCCGGAAACGCGCCGAAGGGCCGCCACGCCGGATCGCGTGGCGGCCCGACCTGCGGCGCTGGATCAGCCCGGTGGTGCTCGTCGCCGCCTGGCAGATCGCCAGTGCCACCGGCGTATTGCCGCCCGACAAGCTCAGTTCACCGTGGACGGTCGTGCGGGCCGGCGTCGAAGTCGCGCGCAGCGGCGAACTCGGCAACGCCTTCCTGGTGTCGCTCGGTCGCGTCGGCGCCGGGTTCGCGATCGGGGCCGTCATCGGCGTGGTGCTGGGCATCGTCTCCGGGCTGTCCCGCTGGGGTGAGGTGCTGGTCGACCCGCCGGTGCAGATGCTGCGGACGCTGCCGTTCCTCGGCCTGATCCCGCTGTTCATCCTGTGGTTCGGCATCGGCGAGGAGACCAAGATCGTGCTGGTCGCCCTGGGGGTGGCCTTCCCGCTCTACCTGAACGTCCACTCGGGAATCCGCGGTGCCGACCCGAACCTCGTCGAGGCGTCCCGGGCGCTCGGGTTCAGCCGGGCGGAACGGCTCTGGCACGTGGTGATCCCCGGTGCGTTGCCGCAGGCGCTCGTCGGGTTGCGGCAGTCGCTCGGCATCGCCTGGCTGGCGTTGATCGTGGGCGAGACGGTCAACGCCGACGCCGGCGTCGGCTACCTCATCAACAACGCGCGCGAGTTCCTGCGCACCGATGTCGTGGTCGTCGGTCTCGTTCTGTACGCCCTGCTCGGCCTGGTCACCGACGCGCTGGTCCGGCTGCTGGAACGGAAGGTGCTGCGGTGGCGAACCCGGTAGCCGAGGTCCGGGACCTCACGAAGAAGTTCGGCGAGCGGACCATTCTCAGCGGACTCGATCTGACCGTCGACCGCGGTGAGTTCGTCGCGCTGCTGGGCCGCAGTGGTTCCGGCAAGTCGACGCTCCTGCGGGTGCTGGCCGGTCTGGATGACGACGTCGAAGGGCGCGCGGAAGTGACCGGGACGGTTTCGGTCGCCTTCCAGCAGCCGAGACTGCTGCCGTGGCGGAAGGTCTGGCGCAACGTCGTCCTCGGCCTGCGCCAGGACGGCGTCTCGAAGGCCCGCAACCGCGCGCTCGCGGAGAAAGCGCTCGCCGAGGTCCACCTGACCGACCACGCCGACGACTGGCCGCTCACCCTCTCCGGCGGCGAAGCCCAGCGGGTGTCGCTGGCCCGCGCGCTGGTGCGCGAACCCGGCCTGCTGCTGCTCGACGAGCCGTTCGGCGCCCTCGACGCGCTCACGCGGATCGCGATGCACGGGCTGGTCCAGGACCTCTGGCGGCGCCACCGGCCGGGGGTGCTGCTGGTGACCCACGACGTCGACGAGGCCCTGCGGCTCGCCGACCGGGTGCTGGTGCTCGACGGCGGCCGGATCGTGGCCGAGCACCGGCCGCGCGAAGCCGGCCACGACGACCTCCGCCGGCGCGTGCTGGCCGACCTGGGAGTGACCGAAGATGCGGTGGCGTAACGGAATCGCGCTCGTGGCGGCGGCCTTCGTGCTGGCCGGGTGCGGCTCGGCGGCGAGCCCCGGCTCGGGACCTGCCGCCGTTCCGGGTCCGGTGAGCGCGGCCGACCTGGCGAAGGTGACGCTCAGGGTCGGCGACCAGAAGGGCGGCGTGAAGTCGCTGCTCACCGCGGCGGGCCAGCTCGACGGCACGCCGTACAAGATCGAATGGTCCACCTTCACCTCCGGACCGCCGCTGCTCGAGGCGGCCTCGGCGGGCGCGATCGACATCGGCCGCGTCGGCAACACGCCGCCGATCTTCGCGGCCGCGGCGAAGGCCAAGATCGCGGTCGTCAGCGTCGCGCGCAGCAACGTCGAGCGGGAGGCCATCCTCGTCCCGCCCGATTCGCCGCTGGCGGACGTCGCTTCGCTGAAGGGCAAGACGGTCGGGGTCGCGAAGGGCAGTTCCGCGCACGGCCAGCTGCTGAACACGCTGCACCGGAACGGACTGTCCACCAAGGACATCAAGGTGAGCTTCCTGCAGCCGGCCGAGGCCTACGCGGCGTTCACCCAGCACACGATCGACGCGTGGGCGATCTGGGATCCCTACACCGCGCAGGCCCAGATCGAGGCCAAGGCCCGGGTGCTGGCCGACGGGCGCGGCGCGTCCAACGGGCTGGCCTTCGAGACCGCGAGCACGACGGCGCTGGCCGATCCCGGCCGGAACTCGGCGATCCGCGACTTCGTGATCCGGGTGGTCAAGGCCCAGAAGTGGGCCGACACGCACCGCCAGGAGTGGGCGGCGGCGTGGGCCAAGGAGACCGGGCTCAAGCTCGAAGTGGCCCAGAAGGCCGTCGACGCGGGCCGGGACCAGCCGATCCCGCTCGACGACTCGGTCATCCAGTCCGAGCAACAGCTCGCGGACGCGTTCACCGACGAGAAGACTCTGCCGGGCAAGGTGGACTTCGCCGCGTTCGCCGACCGGCGGTTCGCCTCCGACCTGGATCAGGCGAGGAGCAACGGATGACCATCAGGCTGCACTGGTTCCTGCCCACCAGCGGCGACGGCCGCACGATCGTGGAACGCTTCCACGCCAACCGGTCCGCCGGGCCGTCGGCGCAGCGCGAACCCGACCTGGACTACCTCGCGCAGGTGGCCCGCGCCGCCGAGCGGCAGGGCTTCGAAGGCGTCCTGACCCCGACCGGCACGTGGTGCGAGGACGCGTGGCTGACCACGGCCGCGCTGATCCGCGAGACGACCCGGCTGAAGTTCCTGGTCGCCTTCCGCCCCGGCGTCATCTCCCCGACGCTCGCCGCGCAGATGGCCGGCACGTTCCAGCGCCTGTCGGAGGGCCGGGTGCTGCTCAACATCGTCACCGGCGGCGACGCCGTCGAGCAGCGGCGCTTCGGCGACTGGCACGACCACGACGCCCGGTACGCGCGCACCGACGAGTTCCTCACCATCGTCCGCGGCGTCTGGTCCGGGCAGCCGTTCACCTTCGAGGGCGAGCACCTGCGCGTCGAAGGCGCGACGACGCTGGCCGCGCCGGACCCGGTGCCGCCGATCTACTTCGGCGGGTCGTCGCCGGCCGCGCTGCCGGTCGCGGCCCGGCACGCCGACGTCTACCTGACGTGGGGCGAGCCGCCCGCGCAGGTGGCCGAGAAGATCGGCAAGGTCCGCGCGCTGGCCGGCGACCGGCCGATCCGGTTCGGCGTCCGGCTGCACACGATCTCGCGCGACACGTCGGCCGAGGCGTGGGCGGAGGCGCAGAAGCTGCTGGACGCGCTGAGCCCGGAGCAGGTCGCGAAGGCCCAGGCGCAGCTCGCGGCGAGCGAGTCGGTCGGGCAGCAGCGGATGGTCGCGCTGCATGGCGGCCGGACCGACGGCGGCGTCCGCGGGCTGGAGATCCACCCCAACCTGTGGGCGGGCGTCGGCCTGGTCCGCGGCGGCGCGGGCACCGCGCTGGTCGGCAGCCACGACGAGGTCGCCGACCTGATCGAGGAGTTCCACAGCGTCGGCGTCAGCGAGTTCGTGCTGTCCGGCTATCCGCACCTGGAGGAGGCGTACTGGTTCGGCGACGGCGTCCGGCCCGAGCTGGCGCGGCGCGGCCTGATCAAGGAGTCCTAACCCCAGCGGGTCGAAGCGTAGACGACGATGTTGTCGCGGTAGGACCGTTTCGCCGCGTCGAAGCTGCCACCGCAGGTGATCAGCCGCAGCGCGCTGCCCGGCGCGGGCCCGTACACCGCGTCGGTCGGGAAGTCGTTCTTCGGGTAGCGCTGGACGGTGTCCACGACGAACCGGGTCTCCTGGCCGTCGGAGCGCGTGACGAACACGGGATCGCCGTCGCGTAGGTCGCGCAGCCGGAAGAACGGCGCCGGCCCGGACCGGGAGTCGACGTGCGCGGCGATCACCGCGGGCCCGGGGTCGCCCGGCACCGGGCCGGCGGCGTACCAGCCGACGTCTTCGAACTTCGCGGGCGCTTCGAGCTGGTGATCCGCGCCCAGTCCGAGCGGGACGAGCGCGGGCGCGTCCACGCCGATGGCCGGGATCCGCAGCCGCACCGGGTGGACGTCGGCGGCCGGGGGCAGCGGCAGGGGACCGCTCGCCACCGGCGCAGACGGAACCGGAGACGGGGCCGGGGATGGCGGCGCGGGCTGGGCCGGGGCCACCGAGCAGCCCGCGGCCAGCAGCACCGCGACGAGCAGCGCGCCGAGGTCAGCGCGCACGAGCCGCCCGGCGTCCCACGAGGAGCGCGGCCAGCAGCCCGGCCGCCGCGAACGCCGGCCAGAGCGGCAGCTCGGACGACGGCGCCGTGCCGCCGCCCCCGGTCTCGACGCCGAGCTTCGGCGGCTGGGGCAGCGACGCGCCGTCGGAGATCGGGTTCGCCTTGAGCGCGCCGGCGTTCTCGGTGATCAGGAGCGTGGTCGACGTCCCGGCCTTGACGTCGACGTCGGCGGTCGACTTGACCGAGCCACCGGACAGCTGCAGCGGCCAGCGCCCTTCCGGCACGTCCATGTAGGACGACGTCTGGCCGTAGGCCGCGTCCTTGGCGAACGCGACGCCCGTCGGACCCTGGACGCTGACCGGGGCGATCGCCGCCGACCCTTCGACCACCCGGAGCCGGCCCTTGCCGGCGGCGGGCGCGGTGAGGTCGTCGGTGATCAGGTCACCTTTGAGCGTGCCGTCCGGGCCGTTCGCGAACACCAGCAGCGAGTACGCGCTGCGCTCGGCGACGTCGATGGTCGCCGACAGCGCGGGCGGGGTGCTGGACGCCGCGTCGGCGGGCCGCATCGAGAGCGTGTACTTGCCCGGGTCGAGCGACGAGTACGGCGTGACCGCGCCGTAGCCCGCCTTGCGGATGACGACCTTCTCGGCCTGGCCGAAGGGCGCGAAGTAGATGTCCACCGGCGGCACCTTGGGGGAGAGGTGCCCGACCCGGATCCAGCCGACACCCGGGCCGGGCGCGGTCGCGGCCTCGGCCGTCACCGGCGTCAGCGCGACGAGCAGGAGCGCGGCGGCGGCCAGCCCGCCGGGTCTGAGCAGGAGCTGGGGAAGAGTGCGCATCGGAGGGCCTTTCACCGGTCAGGGGGAGGAGAACGGGACGAGCAGTCCCGGGGGTGCGAACAGCGGGTAGGTGACGAGCACGCCACCGCCGGTCCGGGCGACCGACGAGGGGCGGAACAGGTCGCGCTGGCCGGTGTAGAACGCGGCCGCGCCGTCTTCGCCGCCGGTCAGCAGGACCCGGCGGCGGGGTTGCCCGGCGGGGTCTTCGCCGGGGACCTCGGGGAACGCCGCGACCCGGACCGGTTCCAGGGCCGCGAGCGCGGCGATCGTCGCGATCAGCCGCGGGTCGACGCGGCCCGCGCGGAGCACGGCGGCGGCGTCCGGGGCGAAAGTGATGCGGGCCGACGCCTGGAGGGCCTCGCCGGCGTGGGCGCGCGCCGACGCTTCCGACGGCGCGGCCGGGTCGGCCGGCGGCAGGCCGAGGCGGGAGACGGTGATCTTGACCGCGGGGTCGGTGCCGAACACGGCGGTCGCGCCGGAGTTGGCGAAGGCGGCTTCGATCGCGGGATAGGCGCGGCGCAGGTCGGTCGCGTCGTCGGCGAAGACGGCCCACTCGGCGGGCGGGCAGGCGGCCGCGCACGCCGCGGGCGGGACGAGCATGCCGGTCGGCCAGCCTGCCTTGGCGAGCTCGGCCCAGGCGGCGTCGTCGACGAGCACGCGAGAGCCGGAAGCGTTGGCCCGCAACCACTCCTGCGCGTCCGCCAGCGGGCCGCCCCGGTCGGTCGTGGGCCGGAGGGCCGGGTAGCCGTACACCCAGCCGGCGGCCACGATCGCGACGAGGACGACCGCGGCGAGCACGACACCCTTCCCGGGCCGCCGGGCCGCTTCCCCGCGGTGGGCCGGGGCGCGCTGCCGGAGCACGGCCTGCACGACGCCGGCCAGCAGCAGCGGCGTAACCGGCAGGAGCAGGGCGAGCACGGCGGTGTGCGGCACACCCGGCACAGCCAGGGTCGCGGCGAGCAGCAGGCCGGACACCGCGAACGGCCGCAGGGACGTCACGGCGAGCGCGGCGACCAGCGCGAAGGTCGACAGCACGGCCCACGCCGGGTCGAGCGCGACCCAGTCGGCGACCGACGGACGGCCCGCGGCCGCGAGGTGCGGCCGGAGGATCCCGGCCGCCGGGCCGAACGCGATGCCGAGCCCGAGGTTGAGCAGCACCGCCACCAGCGCGGCCCGCACGGGCGCGCGCCGCACCAGCAGCCAGCCGGCCGCGGGCAGGAAGAACAGCGCGAGCGGCGAGGTGAGCACCGCGGCCAGCAGGCAGACCGCGGCGTAGATGTCGTGCCGGATCCGCGCGTCGGGCCGGGTGACGAGCACCAGCGCGCCCAGCGCCCACACGACCGCCAGGTGCTCGACGACGACGAGCCGCTGCAGGCCCAGGGCCAGCGGGGACGCCGCGAGCAGCACCACCGCGGCCGCCGACGCCCACCGCGTCAGGCCGAGCCGGCGCGCCAGCACCCACAGCAGCACGGCACCGGCCACCGCGGCGACGAGCATCGTCTCCCGGACCGCGGCCAGTGCCGTCGCCGAGCGGCCGAACGCGTCCGAAACCATCGTGTACGCCGAGAGCTGCCACCAGCCGAACGGGCTGACGCCGGCGCCGCCCGCGTCGGTGAACGGCGTGAAGTGGCCGAGCGCGTAGGCGTGGGCGACGTTCGCGGCTTCGGCGGGCAAGGCCGGGCTCGGCGCGGCGAGGTAGAGCACCCGCAGGCCGCCGGCGAGGGCCAGCAGGGCGAGCACGATGTCGAGCGACAGCAACCGGTGACCGGCCGCCGGCTCGGAAGGGGTCGCGGGGGAGCGGCCCGAGAACGTCGTCCCCCAGCTGTGCTGGGCCATTCGACGGATCGTAGCCGCTCCCGATCACCCGTCCAGCTCGGGACGGTTACGTCAGCCGGACGGCCTAGAGATCCGAAAAGCCTTGTCCCGCAAGATTATTTCCGACTGTCCCGAGTGGATCCGGAGAGTGTCCGGGTCAACGCGAGTGCGACCGTGCGGACGGCGGGCGCGACCCGTTCGGTCCGCATCCGGTTGGCCCAGCCGGAGATCGAGACCGCGGCGACCGCGACGCCGCGGGAGTCGAGCAGCGGGCTGGCCGCGCACACGACGCCGACGCCGGATTCCTCGCGTTCCAAGGCGATCCCGTCCTCCCGGACCCGGCTGAGCTGCCGGCGCAGCAGGCCGGGTGCGGTGATCGTCTTCGGGCTCATCCTGGGTAATCCGGCGTCGATCACCTCGTTCACCACGGATTCCGGAGAAAACGCGAGGATCGCCTTCCCGACTCCCGTGGCGTGCGCGGGGAACCGGCCGCCGATGCGCGACGGCAGCGTCGGCGCGTCCGGGCCGCGCAGCACGTCGAGGTAGACGACTTCGGTGCCTTCGAGGATGGCGAGGTGGACGGTGTTGCGCGTCGCTTCGCGGAGGTCGGCGAGGTACGGGCGAGCCGCTTCGACCAGCCCGCGCCGCGGTGAGGCCAGTTGGCCGATTTCGAACAACCGCAGCCCGAGCCGCACCGCGCCGTCCTCGCGGGTGAGCAGGCCGGTGTCGGCGAGGTGGCCCACCAGCCGGTGCACCGTCGTCTTCGCCAGCCCGGTCCGGCGGGCCAGCTCGGAGACGCCGAGGGCCTCGTCGCCCGGCCGGAAGGCTTCCAGGAGCGCGGCGAGCCGGGTCGCGACGAGACCGTCGCCGCTCGCGCCGTCGTTCCGCCCAGCGGTACGCATGGGTTGAGTGTGCCCGATCTTCCCCGCCAGTGTCACGAGGTCGGAGGTGAGGTCAGTGGTCGTCGGCGCCGAGCACGAGCCGCACGCAGTGGGCGACGAGCCGTTCGCGGGAAACCTTCAGCGAGCCGTCGAGGTAGGCGATGAAGACGTTGCTCAGCGCGCCGACCAGCCCGACGGCGACCATCTGCCGCTCTGTCTCGTCGCCGCGGGTCAGCTGCTCGCCGACGAGCGCGGCGAACACCGGCAGCAGGTGCAGGCCGCGGCGGGTCAGCGCGGGGTCGGTCAGCGGGGCGAGGAGCAGGATCCGGCCCCGCCGGGGATCGTCGACGATCAGCTCGACGAACGCGCGCACGGCGTGCTCGGCCCGCAGCACCGGGGTCGGCGCGTCGCGGACCGCGTCCACCAGCGCTTGGCGCGCCTGCTCGCCGACGTGCTCGTAGACGGCGGCGACGAGCTCCTCGCGGTCGGCGAAGCTCTCGTAGAAGTACCGCTCGGTGAGCTTCGCGTGCCGGCACACCGCGCGCACGCTCGTCCCGGCCGAGCCTTCGGTGCCCAGCAGTTCGAGGCCCGCGGACACGAGCTGCTCGCGCCGCAGCGCCTTCCGGTCGTCCAGGGTCGTGCCCGCCCACGTGCGGCCCGGCATGATCACTCCTCGGTTGACTACGGCTGTTGTCAGATCCTAGCCTGACAACAGCCGTAGTCAGTTCCGACTCGACGAGGAGAGCCGCCGATGAGCAGGGAATCGCCCGAACCCCTGGGTCCCGACTCGTTGACCTGGAAGTACTTCGGTGACTGGCGGGGCCTGCTCATCGCCCTGTGGGCCGGGTCGATGCAGAACATGCACCCCGGCCTCGGCGCCGGCGTCGAGCAGCACTCGCGGTTCTTCGAGGAGCGCTGGCAGCGGCTGTTCCGCTCGCTCTACCCGATCGGCGGCGTCGTCTACGACGGCCCGCGCGCCCACGCGACCGCGTTGCAGGTGCGCGGCTACCACGACCGCATCAAGGGCGTCGACGCTCGAGGCCGTCGCTACCACGCGCTCGATCCCGACACCTACTACTGGGCGCACTCCACGTTCTTCGTCAGCACGATCCTCATCGCCGACCACTTCATGGGCGGCATCGGCGAGGCAGAGAAGCGGCGGCTGTTCGACGAGCACGTCACGTGGTGGCGGATGTACGACCTGACGATGCGGCCGGTGCCGGAGAGCTGGGAGGACTTCCAGCGCTACTGGAAGCACATGTGCGCCGACGTCCTGGAGGACAACAAGGCCACCCGAGATGTCCTCGACCTCGGCGGGATCGCGAAGCCGCCGTTCCTGCCGTGGCTGCCGGACGCGCTCTGGCGCCCGGTGAGCGCGCTGATCGCGAAGAACTTCGTCTGGCTGACGACCGGGCTCTACGACCGCGAGATCCGCGACCTGCTCGGCCTGCGCTGGACCGGCCGCGACGCGCGTCGGCACCGGCGGGTCGGCCAGCTGATCAACGCCGTGTTCAAGCTCGTCCCGCACGACCGCCGCTACCACCCGCGGGCCCGGGCCGGCTGGCGGCGCGAGCGCGGCGAGGTGGCTCCGGACGCCGCCTTGGTCGAGACTCCACCCAGGAACCTGCCGCCGCTGTCGGAGCGGGGCAAGCCCGAGCACTACGCGCCGAACGTCTAGGAGGCATTCGTGAAGCTGGGATTCCACGTCGGGTACTGGGGCAGTGGCCCGACGCCGGGCGCACTGGAAGCGGTGCTCAAGGCCGAGGAGCTCGGCTTCGACTCGGTGTGGACGGCGGAGGCGTACGGCTCGGACGCGTTCACGACGCTGGCCTGGTACGGCGCGTCGACCAGCCGGATCCGGCTCGGGACCAACATCGTCCAGATGGCGGCGCGCACGCCGACCGCGACCGCGATGAGCGCGATGACGCTCGACCACCTCTCCGGCGGCCGGATGGTGCTCGGGCTCGGCGCGTCCGGCCCGCAGGTCGTCGAGGGCTGGTACGGCCAGCCGTACCCGAAGCCCCTCGCCCGGACGCGGGAGTACGTCGACATCGTCCGGCAGGTGATCGCCCGCGAAGCCCCGGTGACCCTGGACGGCCAGCACTTCCAGCTGCCGCTGAAGGGCGGCACCGGGCTCGGCAAGGCGCTGAAGCCGACGGTCCACCCGCTGCGCAAGGAGATCCCGATCCACCTGGCCGCGGAGGGCCCGAAGAACGTCGCGCTGTCGGCGGAGATCGGCGACGGCTGGCTGCCGTTGTTCTTCTCGCCCAAGAGCAATGACTTCTACAAGGCGGCGCTGGCGGAAGGCTTCGCCCGTGAAGGCGCCCGGCACACCCTGGAGACGTTCGAGGTGCCGTGCTCGATCCCGGTGATCGTGCACGACGACGTCGAAGAGGCGGCTTCGTGGATCAAGCCGTCGCTCGCGCTCTACATCGGCGGGATGGGCGCGAAGAGCGTCAACTTCCACCACGACGTCTTCGCCCGGCTGGGTTACGAGGACGTGGCGGACAAGGTCCAGGAGCTGTACCTCGCGGGCCGCAAGGACGAGGCGACCGCGGCGATCCCGACGTCACTCGTGGAGGACACGTCGCTGATCGGGCCGGCCGCGAAGATCCGCGACGAGCTGCAGGCCTGGGAGGAAACGGTGGTCACCCAGCTGCTGCTCCGCGGGGACGCGGCGACGCTGACGAAGATCGCCGAAGCCCTCGGCTGACCGGCGAATCGACGGCGCCCGGGCGGCTTGACGGCACTTTTGTCGGGTTGCCCGGGTGGCGGCGCTCACGTACGGTCCCCGACTAACGCGAAAGTCGTTCACGTTAGTCGGGAGACCGTATGCGGGTGAGTCGTCGTACCGTCCTGGCCGGAGCCACCGCGCTCCCGTTCGCCGCCGTGGCCAGACCCGCCGCGGCCGCTTCCTCGCTCAAGGTGGGCGTCGGGATCGGCGACGTCACCGGGCCCGCCGCCGAGAACGGCATGATGGGCTACTCCATGCCCCAGCAGCAGACCGCCGGCATCCACCTGCGCACCCGGGCCCGCGCCTACATCGTCGACGACGGCGCGAAGCGGATCGTCTTCGTCACCGCCGAGCTGGGCGCGCTGTTCCAGTCGGTCCACCAGGGCGTGCTGCGCGAGCTGGCCCGGAAGTACGGCGACCGCTACACCGAGCAGAACGTCCTGCTCAACGCCACCCACACGCATTCGGCGTGCGGCGGCGACTCGCACTACGCCGCCTACGACCTGGCGATCCTCGGCTTCCAGCAGCAGACGTACGACGCCGTCGTCGCCGGGATCGTCGACGCGATCGGCCGGGCGCACGAGAACCTGAAGCCCGGCGAGCTGACCCTCGGCCGCACCGAGCTGACCGAGGCCAGCGCCAACCGGTCCCGCGTCGCCTTCGAACTGAACCCCGACAAGGACCACTTCCCGCTCTCGATCGACCCCGCGGTCACCGTGCTGCGGTTCCGCCAAGGCGGCCAGGACGTCGGCGCGATCACCTGGTTCGCCACGCACGGCACGTCGATGAGCAACGGCAACCACCTGATCAGCAGCGACAACAAGGGTTACGCCGCCTACACGTGGGAGCACGACCACGCCGGCGTCCGCTACCTCGACGGCCCGCCCGGGTTCGTCGCCGCGTTCGCCCAGACCAACTCCGGCGACATGACGCCGAACCTCGACCTGAAGCCCGGCACGCCCGAGACGGAGTTCGAGAACACCCGGCGCATCGGCGAACTCCAGTTCCAGGCGGCGAAACGCGCGTTCGACGCGGCGAGCGAGACCGTAACCGGCGGCGTCGACCATCGGCTGACCTATGTGGACATGTCCGCCGTGGACGTCGACCCCCGGTTCACCCCGGACGGACGTCCGCACCGCACCTGCACCGCCGCGATCGGCGTCTCGATGCTCGCCGGCAGCACCGAAGACGGGCCCGGCCTGCCGCTGCCCGAAGGCGTCAAGAACCCCTTCATCGACTGGCTCGGCGGCATCGACGCGCCGATCCCGCGGGCCCTCGCCGACGCGCAGGCGCCGAAGGTCGTCGCGGTGCCGTTCGGCGCGATGAAGCCCTACCCGTGGGCGCCGGAGGTGCTGCCGCTGCAGATTGTCCGGATCGGACAGCTGCACCTCGTCGCCGGGCCGGCGGAGTACACCATCGTCGCCGGGCTGCGGATCCGGAAGACCGTCGCCGAGGCGCTGGGCGTGCCGCTGGAGAACGTCCTGATGCAGGGCTACTCCAACGCCTACAGCCAGTACGTCACGACGCCCGAGGAGTACGACTCCCAGCAGTACGAAGGCGCGTCGACGCTCTTCGGCCGCTACACGCTGCCCGCGTACCAGCAGGAGTTCGGGAAGCTGGCCGCCGCGATGAAGGCGGGGACGCCGGTGCCGCACGGGCCGGTCCCGCGCGACCTGCGCGGCAGGCTCGTGAACTTCCAGCCCGGCGTCGTCTTCGACAGCGCGCCGCTGCTGAAGAACTTCGGCGACGTGGTCACCGACGCCAACCGCAGCTACCGGCGCGGCGAACAGGTCTCGGTCGCGTTCGTGACCGGCCACCCGAAGAACGACCTCCGCCGCGACGGCACGTTCCTCGAGGTCCAGCGGTACGTGGACGGCCGCTGGGTCCGCCACGCCGACGACGGCGACTGGGCGACGAAGTTCCGGTGGACGCGGACGTTCGTGAGCGAGTCACGCGCCGAGGTCACCTGGGACATCCCCGCGAACACCCCGGCCGGCAAGTACCGCGTCGTCCACTCCGGAGCGTGGAAGCACGGGCTCACCGGAGCCATCGCCCAGCTCGGCGGGACCTCCCGCGCCTTCGTCGTCTCGTGATCCGGAAAGGACCCCGCGTGCGCAGGACCGCCCTTCTCGCCGCCGTCGTCACCGCCTTCGCCCTCGTCGCCACGCCCGCCCGGGCCGCGGACGCGGCCGTGAGCGTGCTCAGCTTCAACCTCTGGCAGCTGCCGTGGATCGCCAACCCGAACACCTCGGACAAGGAGGCCCGGGCCCAGGCCGCCGAGCGCGTCATCCGCGCGCAGGACACCGACGTCGTCGTCCTCGAAGAGGCCTTCAGCGCCCAGGCCGAGGGCCTGCGCGACCGGCTCGTGGACGCGTATCCCTTCCGGACGCCGCTGGTCGGCCAGTCCTGCTCGACGTCGCCGGGCTGGACGTCGGTGAGCGGCACCTGCTCGAACTCGCCGATCGTCGTCAACGGCGGCGTGACCGTACTGAGCAAGTACCCGATCACCGAGAAGCACCAGCTCGTCTACCGCACCTCCTACTCCGGCACCGCCGACTACCTGTCCAACAAGGGTGCCGCGCTGGTCCGGATCTTCGCCCACGGCAAGGCGCTCTGGCTCGCGGGCACGCACCTGCAGGCCGACGAAGCGCCCGACACGCTGCCGAAAGCGCACCAGGTGCGGATGGCGCAGCTCGGCGAGCTGCGCGACCTCGTCGCCGCGCGCGTCCCGGCGGGCGACGCCGTGGCCGTCGCCGGGGACCTCAACATCGAGTACTGGGCCGGGCAGGACCGTCGCGACGCCGCCGGCCGCACCCAGGCCGAGCAGGGCGCGGCCGCGCTCGGCGGGCCCCTGCGGACGGCGGGCGCGGGGGAGTACACCTTCGACGCCGTCACCAACCCGGACGCGGCGAAGTCCGTCCCGGCGACCTACCGCGACTCGCTGGACTACGTGGGCTCGGTGCGACGCGCCGAGGTCGGCCCGGTACGGCTGGTGCATTACGACGGTGGCACGATTCCCTCCGACCACTACCCGGTGCGGGCCGAGATCCACTACTGATCGCCTCATCGGATTCGTTCTGCGAGGAGAACCATGACGACGCTGTCCGGCCGGACGCGGTTCAGGTATTCGCTCGGCTCGTTCGTCACCGGGTCCTTCGGCACAGTCCCCGGCCTCGTGCTGGTCAAGTACCTCACCGACACGATGGCCGTGCCCGCCGGGTGGGCCGCCGCGATCGTGTTCGTGCCCAAGGCCTGGGACGTCCTGTTCAACCCGATCGCCGGCCGGATGTCGGACGCGGACCTGCTCAAGACCGGCAGCCGCCGCCGCTTCCTGCTCATCGGCGGCATCGGCGTCGCGATCCTGTTCGCGGCGATGTTCGCCCACCCCGGGTTCGGCACCCCGCTGCCGGACGCGCTGTACGTCGCGATCACGTTCGCCCTCTGCGCCACGGCGTACGCGCTGTTCCAGGTGCCGTTCAACGCCCTGCCCGCCGAGCTCACCTCGTCGGGGGCGGAGCGCACCAAGCTCACCAGCGTCCGCATCGGCGTGCTGGCCGTGACGATCCTGATCTGCGGCGGCGGCGCGCCCGCGATCAGCACCGGCATCGGCGGGGTCGCCGGCTACCGGGTGATGGCCGTCGTGATCGGGCTGATCGTGCTGGCCGCGACGCTGCTGGTGTACTTCGGCCTCAAGGACGCGCCGGTCGGCTCGCTGCGGCCGAACACCGTGAACCTGAAAGAACTGGTCCGCACGCTCGCCGCCTGGCGCCCGTTCCGCTGGCTGCTGGGCTCGTACTTCATCCAGGCACTGGGCATCGGCACGGTGCTCGCCGCGATCCCGTTCTTCGCCCAGCGCATCCTCGGCGACGAGGGCTACGGGACGATCATCTTCGTGATCTTCGTCGGCCCGGCGCTGGTCACCATGCCGCTGTGGCCGCGCCTCGGCGACCGCGTCGGCAAGCTCAACGGCTTCCGGATCGCCACGGCGGCGTTCGCGCTGGGCCTGCTCGGCCTGGTCTTCGCCCAGTCGCTGCCGCTGGCCGTGACGCTGGTCTTCGTCGCGCTGTGCGGCGTCGGGTACGCCGGGATCTCGGTGTTCCCGCTCGCCATCCTGCCCGACCTGATCACCGCCGAGGAGGAGCGCACCGGCGAGACCCGGGCGGGGATCGCGGCCGGGGTCTGGACCGCGGGGGAGACGCTCGGGCTGGCCTTCGGCGGCGGCCTGTGGGCGATCATCCTCGCGTTCGGCGGGTACGTTTCGAGCACCGACGCGACCGCGGCCCAGCCGCACAGCGCGATCGTCGCGATCCTGTTCGGCGCGTCGATCATCCCCGGCGTGCTCATCGCGCTGGCCCTGCCGCTGCTGCGGCGCAAGGTGCTGGAGCCGCGTCATGAACCCGCCTGAGGACGTCCTCGCGGCACTACGGGAGCTGCGCGCGGGTGACCTGCCGACGCACGGCGGCCGCACGCTCGCCTACGTCTACGACAGCGGGTTGTCCGAAGTGGACACCCTTGGGGCGGCCGCGCACGCGCTGGCGTCGTCGGCGAACGGCCTCGACCCGACGGCGTTCCCGAGCTTGCTGCGGATGGAGAACGACCTCGTCTCGGCCGCTTCCGCGTTGCTCGGCGACGTTCCGGGCGTGGTCGGCTCGGTGACGTCCGGCGGTACGGAGTCGTGCCTGCTGGCGGTGCTCGCCGCGCGGGACGCGCACCCTTCGGTCGCGTCGCCGTCGATCGTGCTGCCGACCACCGCGCACGCCGCGTTCCACAAGGCGGCGCACCTGTTCGGGCTGCGGCGGATCGACGTCCCGGTCGACCCGGTGACGTTCCGCGCCGACCCGGCGGCGATGGCCGCGGCGATCGACGACTCGACGGTGCTGGTGGTGGCGAGCGCGCCGTCGTACGCGCACGGCGTCCTCGATCCGGTGGCCGAGATCGCGGCCGTGGCCCTCGAACGCGGCGTCCGGATGCACGTGGACGCGTGCATCGGCGGCTGGGTGCTGCCGTACTTCGCGCGCCTCGGCGCCGACGTCCCGCCGTTCGACTTCCGCGTCCCCGGCGTCACGAGCATCTCGGTGGACCTGCACAAGTACGCGTACTGCCCGAAGGGCACGTCGGTGCTGCTGCACGCGTCGGCGGAACTGCGGCGCTCGCACTACTTCGCGAGCGCGGCCTGGCCGGGTTACACGATGCTGAACACGACGATCCAGAGCACGCGCTCGGGCGGCCCGCTCGCGGCGGCGTGGGCGGTGGTCCGGCACCTCGGCGAGGACGGCTACCTGCAGCTGGCTTCGTCCACGCGGGAAGCGGTTTCCCGGATCCGGGCCGGCATCGGGGAACTGCCGGGTCTGCGGGTGCTCGGCGACCCGGTGTCGACGCTGATCGCGTTCACCGGCGACGACGGCTTCGACCTGTTCACGGTGGCGGACGAGATGAAGACGCGCGGCTGGTACGTCCAGCCGCAGTTCGCTTTCGAAGCGTCCCCGGTGAACTTGCACCTGACGGTGACGGCGGCCAACCGCGGCAGCGAGAAGGAGTTCCTGACGGACCTGGCGGCTTCTCTGGATGCCGCACGCGCGGCGGGACCGGTGGTGATCGACCCCGCCGTGGCCGACTTCGTCGCGGCGCTGGATCCGGCGACGCTGACGTCGGAACAGTTCGCGGGGCTGCTGGCGGCGGCGGGCCTGGGCGGCGCGGCCGGTCTCCCGGACCGGATGGCCCCGATCAACGCGCTCCTCGCAACGGCACCGGCGCCGTTGCGGGAGCGGTTGCTGCTGGAGTTCCTGGGCGCGCTCTACACGCCCTGAAAGCTCACTGGTCGCGGGAAGCCAGCCCTTCGGGAGCTGATTTGACGGCCGCGTGGATCGCGTCCGCCAGCGCCAGCGCGTCCTCCTCGGTCAACTCCAACGCGACCCGTGCCGAAGCGCCCAGGCCCGGGTTGCGGAAGTCGATGTTCACCGTGTGGCCGTACGGCGCGTGGACCGGGTGGTCGACGTACACGGTTCCCTCGTTGAGGCGGAACCAGCCGCGGGCGCCCTTGCCGCTGCCTTCGAGCGCGAACTTCTCGGTCAGGTAAGTGCACATGGCGAAGTCCTCTCAGACCGTCAGGGTGCGGGAGTAGAAGTCGAAGATGCGTTCCCAGCCGTCCTTCGCGGCTTCCGGCCGGTAGCTCGGGCGGTCGACGGCGAAGAACGAGTGGCCGGCACCCGCGTACGTGTGGAACTCGTGCGGCTTGCCCAGCTTCTCCAGCTCGGCCGCCAGGACGGCGACCTCGTCCGGGCCGGGGAACTGGTCGTCGGCGCCGAAGAGGCCCAGCAGCGGGCACGACAGCCGGGACGCCAGGCCGAGCAGCGGCTTCATCTGCTTCATCGCCTCGGGCGGGTCGTTGACGACGAACGCGCCGTAGCAGTCGACCGCCGCGTCGATGTCCAGGGAACAACCCGAAAGGAACGCCTGGCGGCCGCCCGAGCAGTGCCCGATGACCCCGATGCGGCCGTTCGCGTTCTCGAGCGCGCGCAGGTGGTCCGCCGCGCCCGAGACGTCACCGACGAGCCGGTCGTCCGGGACGCCACCGGCCGCGCGGACCGTGGCGGCCGCGTCGTCCGGGTCCGCGCCCGGTGCTTCGCGCGTGTACAGGTTGGGGCACAGCGCGTTGTAGCCCTCGACGGCGAAGCGGCGGACCATCTCCTTCGTCGCCGCGTCGTAGCCGGGCATGTGGTGGATCACCACGACGCCGCCGCGGGGCGTCGTGTCGGTGGGTTTGGCCAGGTAGGCCTCGAGCTCGTCACCGCCGTGGCCGGTGATGGTGACGGTCCCGGCGACGATCTCGTCGGTCATCGGTTCTCCTTCGATCCCTCGGGGGTGTGGAAGTAACGCGCGCCGCGGGAAGCGGAGGCCACCGCGGCGACGACGGCCATCACCGCGGCCGCCGTGAACACGACCACCAGGCCGTGGTGGAACGGACCGGAGACCAGCTGCGGGAAGAACTCCCCGCCGGTCAGGGTCGAGCGGTCGGCCGGGGACAGCCCGGCCAGGACGTCCGGGCCGAGCAGGTGCCCGACCGGGTTGCTGCCGAGGAACGCGGCGAACAGCGTGCTCACCGGCGGCAGCTGGGCGACGCCGTCCGCGACGGACGCCGGGACGCCGTGGGCCTGCAACCCGCTGGTCAACGTCTGCGGCAACGAAGACGCCAGCCCGGCGATCATCAGCGAGAAGAACACGCCGATCGACAACGACGTCCCGGAGTTCTGGAACGTCGCCCGCATCCCGGAGGCGACCCCGCGCTGCTCGGTCGGCACACTGCTCATGATCGCCGAGGTGTTGGGCGCGGAGAACATGCCCTGGCCGATCCCGCTGAGGACGAGCAGCGCGGCGAACGCCGGATAGGGGAAGTCCACCGGCAACGCCAGCAACCCGAGGAACGCGGCCGCGACCAGCAAGAGCCCGCCGGTGGAGAACAGCCGGGCCCCGAACCGGTCGGACAGGTAGCCCGACACCGGACCCGCGACGAGGAACCCGACGGTCAGCGGCAGCAGGTAGATGCCCGCCCACAGCGGGGTGCGCTCGTAGTCGTAGCCGTGCAGGGGCAGCCAGATCCCCTGCAGCCAGATGATGAGCATGAACTGCATGCCACCCCGGGCGACCGAGGTCAGCAGCGCGGCGACGTTGCCGGCGGCGAACGCGCGGATCTTGAACAGCGAAAGCTGGAACATCGGCGCCGCGACGCGGGTCTCGATGAGGCCGAACAGCAGGAGCAGCAGCACGCCGGCGCCGATCCCGCCGAGCACCCACGGACTGCCCCAGCCGGTCGCGGCGCCGCCGTAGGGCTGGATGCCGTAGGTGATCGCGGCCAGCAGCAACGCGGTCCCGGCGGCGAAGGTGACGTTGCCGCCCCAGTCGACCTTCGCGCGCTTGGGCGTCCCGACTTCGCGGAGGCTGCGGATCGACCAGATCGTGCCGAGCAACCCGAACGGGACGCTCACCCAGAACACGGCACGCCAATCGATCTCCGCGAGCAACCCGCCGACGACCAGGCCGAGGAACTGGCCGGCCAGCGCGGTGATCTGGTTGACGCCGAGCGCCATGCCGCGTTGTTCCGCGGGGAAGGCGTCGGTGAGGATCGCGGCCGAGTTCGCCGTCAGCATCGAGCCGCCGACGGCTTGGACGATCCGCCAGCCGATCAGCCACAGCGCGCCGCCGCCCGCGTGGAACGGGTCGAACGACAGCGCGACCGACGCGGCGCTGAAGACGACGAAGCCGAGGTTGTACATCTTGACGCGGCCGAACATGTCGCCGAGCCGCCCGAGCGTCACCACCAGCACGGCCTGGACCAGCAGGTAGCCGAGGATCATCCAGAGCAGGTAGCCGATGTTGCCCGGGGCGAGGGGGTCGAGCCCGATGCCGCGGAAGATCGCGGGCAGCGAGATGATGACGATCGAGCCGTCGAGCGCGGACATCAGCACGCCGAGCGTGGTGTTGGAGAGGGCGACCCACTTGTAGCGGCCGCTCGTGAGCTGCGTCGTCACAGCTCGTCCGCCAGCCGCTCGATCAGCGGGATGGCCGCGATCAGCTCGCGCTGCTCGGCCGCGGTGAACTTCTCGGCCAGCGCGGTCGCCATCTTCTCCGTCGTCCGCGAACGGCGGTCGGTGAGCAGCTTGACGCCGGTTTCGGTGACCGACATCAGTACCTTGCGGCCGTCGGAGTCGTCCTTGCGCCGCTCGACGAGCCCGCGGTCGACCAGCCCGGCCAGGGTCACACCCATGGCCTGCGGCTTGACGCGTTCGAGGTCGGCCAGACAGCCCGGCGTGGCCGGGCCCTCCCGGTCGAGCCGGGAGAGCACCGACCGTTCGGGCAGCGTCAGCTCCCCGACGACGTACCCCTGCCGCAGCCGCCGGATCACCCGGCCCAGCGCGACGCGCA
Source organism: Amycolatopsis camponoti (assembly GCF_902497555.1). Classification (NCBI taxonomy): domain Bacteria; kingdom Bacillati; phylum Actinomycetota; class Actinomycetes; order Pseudonocardiales; family Pseudonocardiaceae; genus Amycolatopsis; species Amycolatopsis camponoti. The sequence goes on from NZ_CABVGP010000004.1 coordinate 421,290, forward strand.
GGTCGGCGCTGGCCTGGAGGAGGTCCTCGTCCGTCACGATCGTCAACCTAGACTGATAAACCTGGGTTGATCAACTCGGACGGACCGGCCGTTATCGGGTGAGCCGGGAGCTTTCGGGTCGTGAGTGAGAAACAGTGTTCTAACCCGGTTTCTCACTCACGACCCGCCTACGCGAGAGGAGCGTGGACCGGGTCCCACTCGGGAAACGGGTCCGGCCCGGTCGGCTCACCCAGGCAGCCGTCCAGGGCCTTCAGGAGTGCTTCCCCCGCCAGATCGACGCCGATGAACACCAGCTCCTGCCGCGGTTCCGCGGCCATCCCGTGCGGCTCGAACCGGGCCACCGCGCCGGCCTGCGACCACAGCCGGGTCACCCCGGGCCGGGACGCCAGCGCGAAGAACCCCTTGGACCGCACCACGGTCCCGAACTCGCCCGAGTCCAGCCGCCGCGTCACGAAGTCCCACAAAGCCGCCGGGTCGAACGCCCGCGACGCGCGGAAGACCACGCTGGAGATCCCGTACTCCTCGGTCTCCGGCACGTGGTCCCCGTTCAGCTCGGCCACCCACCCCGGCGCCTCCTGGGCCCGTTCGGCGTCGTAGCGGCCGGTGCCGAAGACCCGGTCGAGGGGCACCTTCCCGAAGCTTCCGGTGACGACGTCCGCGGCGGGGTTCAGCCGTCGCAGCGTCGCCACCAGACGGTCGACGTCCGGGACGAGGTCCGTCTTGTTGAGCAGCAGTACGTCGGCGAACTCGACCTGGTCGACCAGCAGGTCGCTGACCGTCCGCTCGTCGCCGTCGTACTGGTCGAGCCGCCGCTCCACCAGCGAGTCGCCCGCCGCCAGCTCACGCGCGAAGTTCGCCGCGTCCACCACCGTCACCATCGTGTCGAGGTGGGCGACGGCGCCCAGGAAGGTGAACGTCGCCGCCACCGGCATCGGCTCGGAGATCCCGCTCGACTCGATCAGCACGTGGTCGAAACGGCCGTCCGAACACAGCGCGGCCACCTCCTCCAGGAGATCCTCGCGCAGGGTGCAGCAGATGCACCCGTTGGTCAGCTCGACGAGGCGCTCCTGCGAGCGCACGAGCGCCGCGTCGACGTTGACCTCGCTCATGTCGTTGACGATCACCGCCACCCGCAGCCCCGCGCGATTCGCGAGGATGTGGTTGAGCAGCGTCGTCTTGCCGGCGCCGAGGAAGCCGGACAGCACCGTGACCGGGACCGTCACGAGTGGAAGTGCCGCATCAGCCGGCGCGGGACCAGCTGAACCTCGCCGTCGACCTTGATCGGCACCAGGTCCGGCACCGCGGCCTTCCACTGCGAACGCCGGGAGCGGGTGTTGCTCCGCGACTTCTTGCGCTTCGGGACGGCCATCAGCGCGTCCCCCGCTTCCCGTAGCGGCGGTGGAACTTCTCGACCTGGCCGGCGCTGTCCATGATGCGCTGGGTGCCGGTCCAGAACGGGTGCGACCACGAGCTGATGTCGACCAGGACCAGCGGGTAGGTCCGGCCGTCGGACCACTCGACGGTCTTGTCGGAGGTGATGGTGGAGCGGGTCAGGAACGCGTCGCCGGTGGACGAGTCCTTGAACACCACGGCGTGGTAGTCGGGGTGGATGCTTGTCTTCACTGGTCTTCCTTTCGGTTCACCGCGGTCGCGTCGTGCCGCGCCGGGTCGGTTTCGGTGTCCTCGCACGGCTCTTCGTGCCAGTCTCCGAACGGGTCGGGGTAGCTCTGCCACTCCGCGGGTCCGGCGGCCAGTTCGTCTTCGGTCAGTAGAGCGCCGCGCAGGGCCGCGTCGATCTCATCGGGCGTTGTCTGGTCCGTCACCACGACGAGCTCCTGCGCGCGGTCGCCGTGCACCGGGTCCCAGCGCAGGGACGCCAGGGTGCGGCGCTCGGGGGAGACGTCCGTCCACGCCGGACCGTCCGGCGCCGCGAGCCACGGCCCGGCGTGGCCGATGCCCAGCCCGCCGCCCGCCGACTCGATCCAGAACGCGACGTCCGGCTGGCTCGCGACCCACGCGCGCCCGCGGGTCCGGACGACGCCGTCGAGCAGGACGTCCAGCGCGTCGTGGAGCCGTTCGGGGTGGAACGGGCGCTGCGCGGTGAACGTGACCAGGCCGATGCCGCAGTCGACGTGCACGGGCGGCTCGCCGCGCAGCAACGCGCCGTGCATGTCGGTGACCTCGCCGCGGCGGGCATCGGACGGGACGGCGTCGAGCACGCTGTGCCCGTCGATCCGGGACAGCTCGAGGCGGGGGACCGACGGCGCGACCCGGTCGAGCACCGCGGACGCCTTCGCCGCGGTCCACGCGTCGCCGGCCGCGCCGGCCAGCACGAGGACGTCGGCGAACTCGACCTGCGAGAGCGCCACCTGGGCGACCGTGCGCTCGTCCTCCGGGCCGGCCCGCAGGTTCCGCTCGGCGAGGACGTCGTCGCCGGTCGCGTCGGCGAGGAAGGTCGCGCAGTCCACGACGGTGAGCACGGCGCGCAGGTCGACGTCGTCGCTCACCGGGTGGTCGCCGACCAGGACGTTCCGGATCGCCCAGCTGACCGGCTCCGGCTCCATGGCCTCGTCGAGCCGGACGACGATCCGGCGGACCTGCGGCAGCCGGGCGAGGTGCCGCAGCAGCGGGAGCAGGTCCTCGCGCAGGGTGCACGACACGCAGCCGTGGGCCAGCTCGAGGACGGACAGCTGGTCGCGCTGCTCCAGCCGCAGCCGGCGGCGGACGACGCCGGAGTGGATCTCGCGCAGGTCGTGGTGGACGACGGCGGTGCCGGGCTCGGCCACGCGCAGCAGCTCGGCGAGCGTGGCGTTCGGTCCCGGGGCGAGGCCGCTCACGAGGACGAGCGGGACACCGGGACGGGGGGTCTGCTTGAGGGTCACTGCGGCTCCAGGAATACGGGCGGGGTACGGTGCGTAGAGTAAATGAAAACGACAACCACTATCAACTCGGGAGGGTCCGTGTCCGCCGTGTGCCAGGTCACCGGCCGCAAGCCGGGCTACGGCAAGCAGGTCTCGCACTCGCACCGCCGCACGTCGCGGCGGTGGGAGCCGAACCTGCAGAGCCGTCGCTACTTCGTGCCCAGTGCCGGCCGCTGGGTGCGCCTGCGCGTCTCCGCCAAGGGCATGAAGACGATCGACAAGCGCGGTATCGAGGCCGTCGTGGCCGAATTGAAGGCAAGGGGAGTGAAGCTGTAATGGCGAAGAGCACCGACATCCGCCCGATCATCAAGCTGCGGTCCACCGCGGGTACGGGCTACACCTACGTCACGAAGAAGAACCGGCGGAACGACCCCGACCGGATGGTCCTGCGCAAGTACGACCCGGTTGCGCGCGAGCACGTCGAGTTCAAGGAAGAGCGCTGATGGCGAAGAAGTCCAAGATCGCGAAGAACGAGCAGCGGAAGGTGGTCGCGGCGCGCCACGTCGAACGCCGCCGCGCGCTCAAGGCCGTGATCGCTTCGCCGTCGTCCTCGCCGGACGAGAAGGGCGAAGCCGTTGTCGCGCTGCAGAAGCTGCCGCGCGACGCGAGCCCGACGCGCATCCGCAACCGGGACGCCGCCGACGGACGGCCGCGGGGGTACCTGCGCAAGTTCGGGTTGTCGCGGGTGAAGATGCGTCAGGCCGCGCACAACGGCGAGCTGCCCGGCGTCACGAAGTCGAGCTGGTGAGCCGGATGCCGAAGCCGAACCGCGACCGGCCCGGCAAGCGCAAGGTGAACCTGCTGCACGCCCAGCGGATCACCCACGTCGACTGGAAGGACGTCGAGCTGCTGCGGAAGTTCATCTCCGACCGGGGCAAGATCCGGGCCCGCCGCGTGACGGGATTGACGCCGCAGCAACAGAAGCAGGTCGCCACGGCGATCAAGAACGCGCGCGAGATGGCCCTGCTGCCGTACCCGGCGTCGGGCCGGGCCGGCTGAAGCCCGGACGCGCGGGCCGGGCGGGCGCGACCACACCCGCCCGGCTGCCCGTCGGGCCGGTGAACCGTGACCTGTTCGTGGCCGCGGACCGGTCTCGCACGTGGCGTGACCCACGCTGGGCCGGCGCGCCGGTGAACCGCCGACAAACCTCCGCCTTCCTCCCCGCCACCACCCTCAACGGAGGCGCTTCGCGCCGCTGTATCTTCCCAGCATGGACGACCCGCACTACCTCTCCGGCCTCCGGCTCACGGGCCGCCGCGTCGTGCTGTTCGGCGGCGGCAGCGTGGCCCAGCGACGGCTGCCCCGGCTGATCGGCGCGGGTGCCCGCGTCGAACTGGTGTCGCCGCACACGACGCCGTCGGTGCAGGGGATGGTGGACGCCGGGGAGCTGGTCTGGCACGAGCGCCGCTACACCGAGGGCGACCTCAAGGACGCCTGGTACGCGCTGGCCTGCACGAACGACCCGTCGGTGAACGCGGAGATCTGCGCCGAGGCCGAGCGCGAGCGGGTGTTCTGCGTCCGCGCCGACGAGGGCGAGTCCGGGTCCGCGGTGACCCCGGCGTCGGGCCGGCACGGCGGCCTCCTGTTCGGGGTCCTCTCCGGTGGTGAGCCGCTGCGCTCGGCCGCGGTCCGCGACTCGATGCTGGACGGCCTGCACAACGGCACGATCGAGGACGGCCGTCAGCCGCACCCGGAGGGCAGCCTGCCCGGGGTCGCGCTGGTCGGCGGCGGTCCCGGCGACCCGGAGCTGATCACGGTCCGCGGCCGCCGGCTGCTCTCGCGCGCGGACGTCGTGGTCGTCGACCGGCTGGCACCCCGCGAGCTGCTCGACGAGCTGGCGCCCGAGGTCGAGATCGTCGACGCGGCGAAGATCCCGTACGGCCGCGCGGCCAGCCAGGACGTCATCAACAGCACGCTGATCGAGCGGGCCAAGGAAGGCAAGTTCGTCGTCCGGCTCAAGGGCGGCGACCCGTACCTGTTCGGCCGCGGCTTCGAAGAGGTGCTGGCCTGCGCCGAGGCGGGCGTCCCGGTGACGATGGTCCCGGGCATCACGAGCGCGTTCGCGGTCCCGGCGGTGGCGGACGTCCCGGTGACCCACCGCGGCGTCGCGCACGAGGTGGTGGTCGTCTCCGGCCACGTCGCCCCGGGCGACGACCGGTCGCTGGTCGACTGGGAGCTGCTGGCGCGGATGCGCGGGACCATCGTCCTGATGATGGGCGTCGAGCGCCTCCCTCAGTTCGCGAAGGCCCTCCTCGACGGCGGCCGCCCGTCGGACACCCCGGTGGCGATCATCGAAGACGGCACGATGCGCACCCAGCGGGCCTTGAGGTCCACTTTGGACACGGTGGTCACCGACGCGGCGGCGTCGGGAGTCCGCCCGCCGGCGATCATCGTGATCGGCCCGGTGGCCGGTCTCGCGCCGGTTCAGTCCTCGTAGGAGCCGGCCGGCCGGCCGCGGCGAGGATCGCGTCGGCGACCTCGGGCAGCGGCCGGCAGCCGTCGACGACAATCGTCGCTCCGAGCCGTCGATCGGCGGCCTCGGCACCTTCGTTGGCGTCGAGTGCCGCCGCCAGCTCCTCCGGGTGCTTGCCGAAGCTGTTCGAAGTGCGGTTCAGGAGCCGGTGCCGGAGCGTGTCGTCATCGACCACCAGGCAGACCACGAAGTCGAAGAGGTCCCGCACCTCGTCGTCGTTTTCGGTGGAGCCGCAGAAGAACGCGATGCCGCCGCTCGCCTTCGCCGCGAGGGCCTCGACCTCCGTGCGGCTCGTCTGCCACCCGAAGCGGTCGAGCCAGCCCGCGGGCACCGGATCCGGGGGATCGACGACGACCTGCCCGCTCGTCCGGTCCACCCAGTGGTTGTAGCCCTCCCGGTCCGCGTCGACCGCGTGCTCGCCCCGGCTCTTCAGGAGCGCGCAGACCGCCGACTTGCCGGCTCCCGAGTTGCCCGTCACCCACACCAGGGGCACCGGTTCAGTCCTCGTAGCAGCTCGCGGCGAAGTCCCGGATCGCGTCCGACAGCCGGGTCGGGTCGAGCCTGAGCTCCACCGGGCTCCGGGCCTGGACGAACTCCGCGTCCGGCATGTCGACCGCCAGGGTGTCCGCGTCACCGAACGGGTGGATCGGGTCGCCCTGGTGGCCGATCACCAGCGCGCGCGTCGCGATCTTGCGGCGCAGGGACTTCGGCGGCGCGATGCGGCCGAACAGGACGCCGTGCAGCAACGCCGCCATCGGGGCCGGGCGCTGGGACAGCGTGTCCGTCACGACGTCGACCCACTGGTTGCCGTGCGGGACCACGGACGCCAGCAGCGCGACCGCCTGCACGGTGATCGGCAGGAACCGGGCCGCCATCAGCAGCGGTGCGAACGTGAACAGCCCCGCGACGATCGCGTTGTCCAGCACCGGCATCTCGACGATCAGCCCGCGGACCCGCTCCGGCGCCCGCACCGCGACCTCCAGCGAGACGTTCGCCCCGAGCGACGTCCCGCCGATCACCGCGGAGGGGACCTCGAGGTGGTCGAGCAACGCCAGGGTCTGCTCGGCGAACGACGGCATCGAGTAGAGCCACGACTCGGTCGGCCGGTCGGAGTCGCCGTGGCCGAGCAGGTCGAGCGTGACCACCCGGAACCCGGCGCGGGCCAGCCGGCGCGCGAGCGGGGCGTGCATCCGGCGGGTCAGCATGATGCCGTGGGTGAGGACGACGACCTTGTCGCCGCTGCCGAACTCGGTGTACCAGAGCCGGTGGCCCTCGTGGTCGAACGAGCCGGTCAGCTCGATCGGGCGGGACTCACGCCGGGCGGACGGGGCCGGGGGTTCCGGCTCGATCAGGGGCGCGCTGCTGGCCGGGCTCATGTCCCACCGTCCTCCCCGCGTCGTGGTCACCTACGTCCAGGAAAACATCCCGTGACCTCGTCGGCACAGTGACCCTTGCGTCAATTGACAACGTGCCAATGGCGGCCCGTCGCGGCCATGGGTCAAGATGACCCCATGACCGCTTCTCCTGACAGTCTGCCCGACCTCGTCTCCTTGAAGGTCGACATCGCCGGCCCCGTGGCCGAAGTGACGCTCCTCGGCCCGTCGAAGGGCAACGCGATGGGGCCGGACTTCTGGCGCGAGCTGCCGCTGGTCTTCCGCGCGCTGGACGCCGACCCGCAGGTCAGGGCCGTGGTGCTGACCGGCAGTGGCAAGCACTTCTCCTACGGCCTCGACCTGCCGGCCATGATGGGCGACTGGGCGCCGATGCTCGGTGGGGACAACCTGGCCGGCCCGCGCACGGCCTTCCTCGACCAGGTCCGGTCGCTGCAGGCGGCGGTCAGCTCGATCGCGGAATGCCGCAAACCGGTCATCGCGGCCGTTTCGGGCTGGTGCATCGGCGGCGGGGTCGACGTCGTCGCCGCCGCGGACATCCGCCTGGCCAGCGCGGACGCCAAGTTCAGCGTCCGCGAGGTGCGCGTCGCCATCGTGGCCGACCTCGGCAGCCTCCAGCGGCTCGCCTCGATCATCGGTGAAGGCCACCTGCGCGAGCTCGCCCTGACCGGCAAGGACATCGACGCCGCGCGCGCCGAGAAGATCGGGCTCGTCAACGACGTCCACCCGGACCAGGAGGCGCTGCTCAAGGCCGCGCGCGAACTCGCCGGGGAGATCGCTGCGAACCCGCCGCTCGTGGTGCAGGGTACGAAGCAGGTACTGGCGACGAACACCGAGCGCCAGGTCGCCGACGGCCTCCGGTACGTCGCGGCGTGGAACTCGGCGTTCCTGCCCAGCAAGGACCTCGGCGAGGCGGTCCAGGCGTTCATGGAGCGTCGTGCGCCGGAGTTCAAGGGCGAATGACGGAGGAGGCAGTGTGAGCGCTTCGGAGGTCCACCACGCGTTCCGGGTGGCGCGGGACTACCTGCAGACCCACCGCGAGGACTACGACACGGCGTACCGCGACTTCGCCTGGCCGGAGCTCGACGAGTTCAACTGGGCGATCGACTGGTTCGACGTCGTCGCGCACGACCCGGACAACGCCGAGCGGTACGCGCTGTGGATCGTCGAGGAGGACGGCACCGAGAACCGCTGGACCTACCCGGAGCTGTCCGGCCGGTCCAACCAGGTCGCGAACTGGCTGCGGAGCCTCGGCGTCCGCCGCGGCGACCGGCTGATCCTCATGCTCGGCAACCAGGGCGAGCTGTGGGAGACGATCCTCGCCGCGATCAAGCTCGGCGCCGTGATCATCCCGGCGTCCACCCTGCTCGGGCCGGCCGACCTGGCCGACCGCGTGGAGCGCGGCGCGGCCAAGCACGTCGTGGTCCGGTCCGTCGACGCGCCGAAGTTCGCCGGCGTCGAAGGCGACTACACGCGGATCGCGGTGGGGGAGCCGGTCGAGGGCTGGCAGCCGTACTCGGCCGCGTTCGCGCAGTCGCCGGAGTACGCGCCGGACGGCCCGACGAAGGCCGCCGACCCGCTGCTGCTCTACTTCACCTCCGGCACGACAGCGAAGCCGAAGCTGGTGCAGCACACGCACGTCTCGTACCCGGTGGGCCACCTGTCCACGATGTACTGGATCGGGCTGGAGCCGGGCGACGTCCACCTGAACATCTCCTCGCCCGGCTGGGCGAAGCACGCGTGGAGCAACTTCTTCGCCCCGTTCAACGCCGAGGCGACGGTGTTCCTCTACAACTACAACCGCTTCGACGCGAACGCGCTGATGGCCCAGATGGACCGCTGCGGCGTCACGAGCTTCTGCGCGCCGCCGACGGTCTGGCGGATGCTCATCCAGGCCGACCTCACGGCACTGAAGACCCCGCCGAAGAAGGTCGTCGGCGCGGGGGAGCCGCTCAACCCCGAGGTGATCGAGCAGGTCCGGAAGTCGTGGGGCGTCACCATCCGCGACGGCTTCGGCCAGACCGAAAGCAGCGTCCAGATCGCGAACACCCCCGGCCAGGACGTCGTGCCCGGCTCGATGGGCCGCCCGCTGCCCGGGTTCGTGGTGGCGCTGGTCGACCCGGTCAGCGGCGAGCGGGCGTCGGAGGGCGAGATCTGCCTCGACCTCGCCCACCGCCCGGTGGGCCTCATGACCGGGTACGCGGACGACGACGAGCGCACGGCGGCGGCGTTCGCCGGCGGCTACTACCACACCGGGGACGTCGGTTCGATCGACGAACGCGGCTACATCACCTACGTCGGGCGCACGGACGACGTCTTCAAGGCGTCGGACTACCGGATCTCGCCCTTCGAGCTGGAGAGCGTCCTGATCGAGCACGAGGCCGTGGCGGAGGCGGCGGTCGTCCCGGCCCCCGACCCGATCCGGCTCGCGGTGCCCAAGGCGTACGTCGTGCTGGCCCCGGGGCACGAGCCGACCGCGGAGACGGCGAAGGCGATCCTGGCGTACTGCCGCGAGCACCTGGCGCCGTACAAGCGGATCCGGCGGCTCGAGTTCGCGGAGCTGCCGAAGACGATCTCGGGCAAGATCCGCCGCGTCGAGCTGCGCGGCCGTGAGAGCGACCCGAAGCGCGCGGAGGGGACCGAGTACCGCGAAGAGGACTTCCCCGACCTCAAGTCCTGACGCCGGGGGTCGTGAGTGGGAAACAGTGTTCTAGCCCTGTTTCCCACTCACGACCAGCCGCGGCGGACCGCTCAGGCGCGGGTGCCCTCGACCTGGCGGCCGTCCTCGGTCGAGCACGCCGTCACCGGGTCGTTCGGGCCGCTGCCGCATGTCCACTCGTCGAGGACGACCGGCCCCGGGCCGTCGGCCGACGCCGCCTCGGCCGGGGTCAGCTTCGCGAAGTAGTCCGTCAGCAGCTTCGTCGCGGCGGCGCAGTCGACCTGGCCGTGCGCCACGACGGCCGTCTTCGCGCCGCCCGTGCCGGTGACGTCGCCGCACGGCACGCCCGGTGCCGTCGACCCGGCCGCCGCGGCCGCGGCGGGGACGGGAGCGGGCTCGGCGGAGGACGGCGCCGCGGGCGCCGGGTCGCCGCCGCAGCCGGCCAGCACGGCGGACGCGGCGACGAGCAGCAGGGGGTACGCGAATGTCTTCATGGGCCCTTCAGGAGCGGAAACGGATCGGGAGGGGTCACTCGGACGGCACGACGGCGGCGAAGACCGTCTGCTCGCCCTTCGTGCAGGTGGTGCCGCCTTGCGCGGCCGGCGGTCCGGACGTGCACAGCCAGCCGTCGACGGTCTCGTTCACCGCGTCGTTCGAGCCGGCACCCTGGCGCCCGGCGATCTTGCGGTGGAAGTCGCCGACGAGCTTCGTCGCCGCGACGCAGCTGACGCCGGCGGAGCCGCTGTCGAACACGTAGAGCGTCAGCCCGCTGGCCGCGGTCACGGTGCCGCACGCCCCGGGCACCGTCGGCGGCGCCCCGGACGGCTTCGAAGCCGGCGGGGGCGCGGACGGGCTGCCCTCGGCGGGCGGCGGGGGAGGCGTGCCGGTGGACGACGGCGCGGACGAGGTGGTCGCCGGGGACGAAGCCGGCGGCGGTGCCTGAGCGGCCGGCTCGCCGGAGCAGGCCGCGAGCGCGGGCACGGCGAGGCAGGCGGCGAGCAACGGCCGCCACGTCCTCGTGGTGGTCGGGTGGGACACCGCGATCTTTCCTCCCCCGGTCGGGCCGGCCCGGTCATCCTGGCCCATCCGGGCCGGGGACCCGTGGACCGACTCGCCCACAGGTGTGCCGCAGATTACTCCAGCCGGGTGGCGGCCCGGCGCGGTGGCCACCGAAAGACCGTCCACAATGGACGGTTAACATTCCGTTCACGCTCCGAAACCTCACGCTGTCATCAAGAATCGATCGGTCTAATTCGGGCCGAGGCGGTTAACATCCCGGCCCCGCGAGCCGAAGATCTTGGTGGAGGCCGAAGAGCTTCCCGTCCCCGATACCCGTACCGAGCCCGTGAGAGCGATGAACGCCGACGCTGCGACCAGCCCCGAAACCAGCACCGACGAGACCGCCGGCCCGTCCGGCCCCCCGACCGTCCCCAGCACCGTCGTCTGGTGCGGCGGACGGCCCTACGTCCTCGAGGCGCGGCCCGGCCGCGCCCGCTGGATGGGCACCGACTACCGGGGCCGCCCCGAGGCGCTGAGCAGCGCCGAACTGCAGCGACGCGGCTGGAGCCGCCGCCGCGCGTGCTGACTACGCTGGCCGGGTGAGCACAGCCGCACCCGAACCGGCCGCGCAGGCGAGCGCCGCCGAGCCGTCCCTGCTGAGGCAGGCCTTCAACGTCCCCAACATGCTGTCGCTGCTCCGGCTCGCCGGCGTGCCGGTGTTCCTGTGGCTGCTGCTGGGCCCGGAGGAGGACGGCTGGGCGCTCGCGCTGCTGGTCTTCAGCGCGCTGACCGACTGGCTCGACGGCAAGCTGGCCCGCTGGCTCAACCAGATGTCCCGGCTGGGCCAGCTGCTCGACCCGGCGGCCGACCGGCTCTACATCCTCGCCACGCTCATCGCGTTCCTGGTCCGCGAGATCATCCCGTGGTGGGTCGTGGTCCCGCTCCTGGTGCGCGAAGCCGTGCTCGGCGTCTGCGTCCTGACGCTGCGCCGCCGCGGCTTCGCACCACCGGAGGTCACCTACATCGGCAAGGGCGCGACCTTCGTGCTGATGTACGCGTTCCCGTTCCTGCTGCTCGCGCAGGGTGGCTCCGACGTCGCCGCGGTCGCCCGTCCGATCGGCTACGCGTTCACGATCTGGGGCGGCGTCCTCTACGTCTGGTCCGGCGTCTTGTACGTCGTCCAGGCGCGTAACGCCCTGCGTGGCGCGCGCGACGACTGAGCGCGACGGGTTTTCCCCGGGCCGTGCCCGGCGCTGCGCCGTGTGGGTGTAAGACTTCGCCCAGCACGTTTTCGCCAGTGAGGGCATGAAAGGGGACCGGCGGTGTCCGCTCCTGAAGAGCTTCGCTACACCGAGGAACACGAGTGGGTCGCCACCCGCGGCGAGGACACCCTCGTCCGCATCGGCATCACCGAGTACGCGCAGGACCAGCTCGGCGACGTCGTGTTCGTCGACCTGCCGGAGGTCGGCCGCCAGGTGAGCGCGGGCGACGTCTTCGGCGAGGTCGAGTCGACGAAGAGCGTGTCCGAGCTGTTCGCGCCGGTCGACGGCGAGATCGTCTCGATCAACGACGCCGTCGCCGACTCGCCCGAGCTGATCAACAGCGACCCCTACGGCGAGGGCTGGCTGATCGAGATCCGGCTCGACGACCCCGCGGGGCTCGAAGCCCTGCTCGAAGCCGAGGCCTACGACGCCCTGACCAAGGGCTGAACCCGGCCGGACCGGCACTGCGCCGGTTCGGGGAGCCGGGGCTCGGAGAATCGATCAGGCACGGTACGTTGGCAGCTACACGTTCTTGAGTACTAGGCAACACAGCATGTGTGGAGGAGAGCTCAGGTGAGCACGAACGACGGGCCCGGCGGCGTTCCCCCGGAGCAGTCTCCGGAGCGGACCTCTGTCTTCCGGGCCGACTTCCTGGCCGAAGTCGAAGGCCACGAGCCCGCCCCCGCCGCGGAGGCGCCGGTCCAGGGTGTCGACGCGCTGCCGGCGGGGTCGGCGCTGCTGGTCGTGAAGCGCGGGCCCAACGCGGGTTCGCGGTTCCTGCTCGACCGCGACACCACCAGCGCCGGTCGGCACCCGGACAGCGACATCTTCCTGGACGACGTCACGGTCTCCCGCCGGCACGCCGAGTTCCGGCGTGAGGGCGGCGAGTTCGTCGTCATCGACGTCGGCAGCCTCAACGGCACCTACGTCAACCGCGAGCCGGTCGACCAGGCCGTCCTCGCGGGGGGCGACGAGGTGCAGATCGGGAAGTTCCGCCTGGTCTTCCTGACCGGCCCGGGTCACGGGGGCCAGGGGGCGCAGTGACGGCGGCCGGGCGGCCACAGAACCACGGACTGAGCATCGGGGCCGTCCTGGCGCAGCTGCGCCAGGACTTCCCCGATGTCACCATCTCCAAGATCCGGTTCCTCGAAGCGGAAGGCCTGGTCCAGCCGGGCCGGACGGCTTCGGGGTACCGGCAGTTCGCCGTGGCGGACGTGGAGCGCCTGCGGTTCGTCCTGGCCGCCCAGCGGGACCACTACCTCCCGTTGAAGGTCATCAAGGAGCAGCTGGACGCGATGGACTCGGGGGCCGGGCCCGTCGCGGCCCTGCCCCGCCCGCCGCGCCGGCTGGTGCCGATCGACGCTCCGGCGGAGAACGTCGGCCTGCCGGAGGCGGCGGACTTCGCCACCGGCAAGGAGCTGCGCCTGACCCAGGAGGAGCTCCTGGAGCAGGCCGGCATCGACGCGGCCGCGCTGACCGAGCTGCAGCAGTACGGCCTGGTCCGGCCCGGTCCCGCCGGGTTCTTCGACCCGGACGCGGTGCTCGTCGCGCGGACGGTGAAGGCGATGACCGAATTCGGTATCGAGCCGAGACATCTGCGTGCCTTCCGCGCCGCGGCCGACCGCGAGGTCGGGTTGCTGGAGCAGATCGTGACCCCGGTGTATCGGCACCGTGACCCGGAAGCCAAGTCGAGGGCCGACGAGGTCGTGCGAGAGCTCGCGGCACTGTCCGTGACCCTCCACACGCTCCTCGTCAAGGCGGGAATCCGCGGCGTCGCGGGGTGTTGATCCCCGACGGGCCGCTGAGATCCTCTTTGCGGCCCCATGTCAATGACTGAATGTTCGGCACCGCATGCCGTACCGTGAAGGCAAGGGTTTGCGGCAGGCGAACCGAGATAGTCTCGACAGCGAGCACAGCGCAGGGATGACGGGTAGCGTCGGCAGTGTTGGCGCCGGGCCGTTCCAGCGTCTGGGCCCGTGTGCACGAGAGGGAGGCGAAGCCCGATGAGCGAGATGCGCGTCGTCGGTGTGCGGGTCGAGCTGCCCGCGAATCAGCCGATCTTGCTGCTGCGGGAGACCGAGGGTGAACGGTACCTGCCGATCTGGATCGGCTCGGTCGAAGCGACCGCCATCGCCTTGGAGCAACAGGGAGTCCGGCCGGCCCGTCCGCTCACGCATGACCTGCTGAAAGAGGTCATCGGGGCGCTCGGCCGGGAGCTCGAGCAGGTCGTCATCACCGACCTCAAGGAAGGCACGTTCTTCGCGGAGCTCGTCTTCGACGGCGACATCCGGGTCTCCGCCCGGCCGAGCGACTCGGTCGCGCTGGCCCTGCGGATCGGTGTCCCCATCCACGCCGTGGACGCGGTGCTGGAAGAGGCGGGCCTGATCATCCCGGACGAGCAGGAGGACGAGGTCGAGAAGTTCCGCGAGTTCCTCGACTCCGTGTCGCCCGAGGACTTCCGGGGAGCCGACACATAAGACTTGCCTTGACGCGGACGTCAACGTCTAGCGTCGGGGTATGCGGATCGGAGAGCTTGCGCGGCGCACGGGTGTCACCACCCGTGCGCTTCGTTTTTACGAGGCCCAGGGCCTGCTGGCGGCCCGTCGCTCGGCGAACGGCTACCGCGAGTACGACGAGGACGACCTGCAGCTGGTCCGGGAGATCCAGACGCTGCAGACGGTCGGCCTGACCCTGGACGAAACCCGCCCGTTCGTCGACTGCCTGCGCAGCGGCCACGAGACCGGCGACTCCTGCCTGACGTCGATCGAGGTCTACCGCCGCAAGCTCGAAGAAGCCGACGCCTTGCTGGCCCGCCTCGGCGGCATCCGGGCCGAGCTGGCCGGGAAGCTCGCCACCGCCCTGGCCCGGCAGGCGCCCGATCCGTGTGTCGTGCCCGATTCCCCGCGCCCGTGAAGGAGCCCGCCATGCCCGAAAACGCCACGGTCACCGAAGTCACCGACACCACGTTCCCCGAAGTGCTCGGCAGCGACGTCCCGGTGCTGGTCGAGTTCTGGGCCACCTGGTGCGGGCCGTGCCGGATGGTCGGCCCGGTGCTCGCGCAGCTGGCCGGCGAGCGGGCCGGGAAGCTCGCCGTCCGCAAGATCAACGCGGACGAGAACCCGGAGACCATGCGCTCCTACCAGGTCATGTCCCTGCCCACGATGATCCTGTTCTCGGGCGGCGAGCCGGTCGAGACGATCGTCGGCGCGTTCCCGAAGGCCCGCATCGAAGAGCGGCTCGACCGGGCTCTCAAGGCGCCGTCGCTTTGACGAACGCGTCCGCCACCTCGCGGGCGTACTTCTCCAGATCGAGCGACGGGTCCGCCGCGTGGGCCGCGGCCACCCCGTCGATCGCCTGCGCGATGGACATCGCCATCACCTCCGGCGTGAAGTCGCCGAACACCCCCTCCGCCTGACCCTGCTTGAGCTGGCGGGCCAGCCCGTGTACCCGCATGTCGTCGACCAGGACCTTCGTCATCACCCAGCCGTCGGCGTCGTCGGCGTTGGCCGCCAGCTCGGTCAGGACCCGGACGCACTGGGGGTACGCGCGCAGGAACGCGATCGACGTCTCGATGTGGGCCCGCAGGTAACCGGGCCGGTCCGCCGGGTCCAGCGCGCCGCCGGTGCGCTCCTTCAGGAACTCGTTCTTCGTCTCCACCACCGTGCTCAGCACGGATTGCATCAGGCCGGCCTTGTTCGTGAAGTGGTACGAGATCATCCGGGTGCTGCTGAGCCCGGCGCGTTCCTTGATCTTGGCGAACGTGGCTTTCCGGTAGCCGAGGTCGGCGATCACGCCGATGGTCGCGCCGATGATCTGGGCGCGGCGCGCCGCCTCCGTCACGCTGAGGCCCAGTTCGGCCATGAGGTCGGTTTTTACTTGCATGAGTAAAAATGTACTCGGCTGAGTAAAACGCCGCAAGAGGTTTGAACCATCGGCTCCGGGGTACGGCGAACGGTGCAAAGGCTCATCCGACCGTTGAGGCTTGCCGCGCGTCGCGTTGACCGGTGTTCTCCTGGCGCTTACCGTCGAAGGAGGTAAATCGCCACGGTGTGATTCACGGTCTGGGGCCGGACCGTGGCGATTGATCTCCGGCGGGTCCCACTCCTGGGACCGTCCGGCTGTCATTCGCCGGCCGTCAGGTCGGGCGAGGGGAGGCTTGCGTGGTCGAGGCTGGTTCCGAGAAGCAGCCTGTTGGTGTCGCGGCTGGCGAGCAGGGTGAGCTGTTCCCCGACAACTCGCTGCCGGACGAGCTGGTGGGATACCGCGGCCCGGCTGCGTGCCAGATCGCCGGGATCACCTACCGCCAGCTGGACTACTGGGCCCGGACGAAGCTGGTCGCACCCAGCATCCGCACGGCGCACGGTTCCGGCTCGCAGCGGCTGTACTCGTTCAAGGACATCCTGGTCCTCAAGGTCGTCAAGCGGCTCCTGGACACTGGCGTCTCCCTGCACAACATCCGGGTCGCCGTCGACCACCTGCGCGTCCGCGGAGTCCGCGACCTCGCACGCGTCACCCTGTTCTCCGACGGCACCACCGTCTACGAATGCACCTCGCCCGAGGAGATCGTCGATCTGCTCCAAGGCGGCCAAGGCGTCTTCGGCATCGCGGTCAGCGGCGCCATGCAGGAGATCAGCGGCACCATCCACGAGTTCCCGGCCGAACGCGCCGACGGCGGCGTCGTCGAAACCCACGAGCCGGACGAGCTGACCCAGCGCCGCAACGCCCGCAAGACCGGGTGATCATCGCCGCGGGGAGGCGAGTAAGATCCTCCCTGCGGTCGACGAATCCGCGCGGGAGAGTCCGAGTCACACCACGAGCTCGGCGCCGAAGGAGCAAGTCCTCCCCGGAACCTCTCAGGCACCCCGGACCGCGCGGACTAGACGCCTCTGGAAAGCGGGTCGTCAGGACACAACCTGGTGGCCCCGCCGACGGTGCAAGCCCGGCTCAACCTCGGGTGAAACTCTCAGGCGCCCCTCGGGGTACGGACAGAGTGGGGAGGGTTCCGCGCTCGCGGGTGAGCTGCGCTCGCGCTGCGCGCTCACCCGGCTCGCTCCGGAGTGTCTTGTGGGGGTGCAACCCCCACACCCCGCCCGGCGGGCTCCGCCCCCGGACCCCCGCCGTGGTCACCTTCCGCTCTAGAGTCGGCTTGGTAAGACACCGCCGTTCGGGAGGCCATCGTGGATCTGTCGCTTGCCTCGCTTGAGCAAGGTGTTCCCTTTGCCGAGCGGCACATCGGGCCAGGGCCCGGCGAGCTTCGGCGGATTCTCGATGTTGTCGGGGTCGCTTCTCTTGACGAGCTCTCCGAGCGTGCTGTTCCCGAGTCGCTTCGCTCCTCCGCTCAGCCGCTCGAGCTGCCGCCCGCTGCCAGTGAGGCCCAGGCGCTCGCCGAGCTGCGGGAGCTCGCCTCGCGGAATCGGCCGATGGTCCAGATGATCGGGCTCGGGTACCACGACACCGTCACTCCGCCCGTCATCCGGCGGAACGTGCTCGAGAACCCCGCCTGGTACACCGCGTACACGCCTTACCAGCCCGAGATTTCGCAGGGTCGGCTCGAGGCGCTGCTCAACTTCCAGACCATGGTCGCCGACCTCACCGGGCTGCCCGTCGCCAACGCCTCCATGCTCGACGAGGCCACCGCTGCCGCCGAGGCCATGACGCTGGTGCGGCGGGCCGGGAAGTCCGCGTCACCCCGGTTCGTCGTCGACCGGGACACCCTGCCGCAGACCCTCGCCGTCCTCCGGACCCGCGCCGAACCCCTCGGCATCGAACTCGTCGTCGAAGACCTCTCCCAGGGCCTGACCGGGCTCGGCCTCGGCGGCGACTTCTTCGGGGTCCTGCTGTCCTACCCGGGTGCGTCCGGCGCGGTGCACGAGTTCGACTTCGCGATCGCCGACGCCAAGAAAGCCGGCGCCGCGGTGATCATCGCCGCCGACCCCCTCGCCTTGACGCTGCTGCGGTCGCCGGGGGAACTGGGTGCCGACGTCGCCGTCGGATCCACCCAGCGGTTCGGCGTCCCGCTCGGCTTCGGCGGTCCGCACGCCGCCTACCTCGCCGTCCGGAAAGGCCTGGAGCGGCAGCTGCCCGGCCGGCTCGTCGGCGTCGCGAAGGACGCCGACGGCGCGCCCGCGTACCGGCTCGCCCTCCAGACTCGCGAGCAGCACATCCGCCGCGAGAAGGCGACGTCGAACATCTGCACCGCGCAGGTCCTGCTGGCGGTGATGGCGTCGATGTACGCGGTGCACCACGGACCCGAGGGGCTGCGCGGGATCGCGCTGCGCGCCCACCGGATGGCCACCGTGCTCGCCGCCGGTCTCTGCGAAGGCGGCGTCGAGGTCGTGCACGGCGAATTCTTCGACACGGTCGTCGCGGCGGTGCCCGGGCGCGCGCACACGGTCGTCGCGGCGGCTCGCGACCTCGGCGTGAACCTGCGGCTCGTCGACGACGACCACGTCGGCGTCGCCTGCGACGAAACGACCACCCGTGAACGGCTTTCGTGCGTGTGGAAGGCGTTCGGCGTCTCGGTGTCCGATGTGGATGGTCTCGATGCCGACACGGCGGACGCCCTCCCGGCGCCGCTGCGGCGCACGACGGAGTTCCTCACGCACCCGGTCTTCCACACCCACCGCTCGGAAACCGCGCTGCTGCGCTACCTGCGGCAGCTGGCGGACAAGGACGTCGCGCTGGACCGCAGCATGATCCCGCTCGGCTCGTGCACCATGAAGCTCAACGCCACCGCCGAGATGGAGCCGATCAGCTGGCCGGAGTTCGCCGGGCTGCACCCGTTCGCGCCCGCCGAAGACGCCGCCGGGCTCCTGGAAGTGATCGCCGACCTCGGCGCGTGGCTCGCCCGGATCACCGGCTACGACACGGTTTCCCTGCAACCGAACGCGGGCAGCCAGGGCGAGTTCGCCGGGCTGCTGGCCATCCGCGCCTACCACCGTGCGCGCGGCGAGGGCGAGCGCGACGTCTGCCTGATCCCGGCGAGCGCCCACGGCACGAACGCGGCGAGCGCCGTCATGGCCGGCCTGCGGGTGGTCGTCGTCCGGTGCGACGACGCGGGGAACATCGACCTCGCGCACCTGCGGTCCACTGTGGATGACCATCGTGACGACCTCGCCGCGATCATGATCACCTACCCGTCGACGCACGGGGTCTACGAGGACACCGTCGGCGAGGTGTGCGCGCTGGTGCACGACGCGGGCGGGCAGGTGTACGTCGACGGCGCCAACCTCAACGCCCTGATCGGCGTGGCGCAGTACGGCCGGTTCGGCGCCGACGTCTCGCACCTGAACCTGCACAAGACGTTCTGCATCCCGCACGGCGGTGGCGGACCCGGCGTCGGGCCGATCGGGGTCCGCGCGCACCTGGCGCCGTTCCTGCCGAACCACCCGCTGCAGCCGGCGGCCGGCCCGGTGACCGGGGTCGGGCCGGTGAGCGCGGCGCCGTGGGGGAGCGCGTCGATCCTGCCGATCTCGTGGGCGTACGTCCGGATGATGGGCGCGGCCGGCCTGCGCCGGGCGACGCTCGTCGCGGTGGCCAACGCCAACTACGTCGCGAAGAGGCTCGGGGAGCACTACCCGGTGCTGTACGCGGGACACGAGGGGCTGGTCGCCCACGAGTGCGTCCTCGACCTGCGGCCGCTGACCAAGGCGACCGGCGTGACGGTCGACGACGTCGCGAAACGGCTGGCGGACTACGGCCTCCACGCGCCGACGATGTCGTTCCCGGTCGCGGGCACGCTGATGGTGGAGCCGACCGAGAGCGAGGACCTGGCCGAGCTGGACCGCTTCTGCGCGGCGATGATCGCGATCCGCGCGGAGATCGACCGCGTCGCCGCGGGGGAGTGGGCCCTGGACGAGTCGCCGCTGCGGCAGGCCCCGCACACGGCGCGCTGTGTCGCGGGAGAGTGGGACCGGCCGTACAGCCGGGAGGTCGCGGTGTTCCCGGCGGGTCCGGGCGCGGCGAAGGTCTGGCCGCCCGTCCGGCGCATCGACGGCGCGGCCGGCGACCGCAACCTGGTCTGCTCGTGCCCACCGCCGGAGGCGTTCGCCTAGCGCGCTCACGAGCCGGCGCCGGACAGCCGGACCAGCAGCTCGGTGCGGCTGGTGAGGTCGAGTTTGCGGTAGATCCGCTGCAGGTGCTTCTGGACCGTCCGCGAGCTGATGCCGAGGCGGCGGGCGATCTCACGGTCGCAGGCGGCGCGGGTCACGGCTTCCGCCACCTGCCGCTCGCGGGCGGTCAGCAGTTCCGTGGCGGCCGCGTCGACCGGGTGGACCGGCGGTCGTTCCTCGCGGGCCAGCGCCTGGGCCAGGTGCGGCGCGAGCAGGTCGACCAGCGCCCGGTCGAGGGAAGAGAACCCGGGCCGTGACCGGCTGAGCGTCAGGATGCGCCCGGCGCGGTCGTCGACCTCGACCACGCACAGCAGCTGGTCGATCGTGCCGCGCGGGCGGTAGAAGTCCGTGTACAGCGGCAGTGCCCGCAGCGTGCGCAGGTCCGCCAGGTCGGTCAGCGCGGCCGACGTCCCCAGCGGCAGCCGCCCGCTCCGGTGCGCCGCGAACGCCGGGTGCCTGCTCACCTGCGCCCGGAACTCCGGGTGGCGCATCAGGTTGTCCTCCGGCCGCTCGGTGACCGCACCGGTCAGCCGCCGCGTCGTGTGCTCCGCGCTCGTGCACGACACGAAGTCGCAGCCGACCAGCCGGCCGAGCCCGGCGAGCCCGGCCGCCGGCCCCGCCGACCGGAACTCGCGCACGACTTCGAGGGCGCGGTCCAGGTGCCGCGCCGTCAGTTCACTGCCCACCGGTGATCCCCCTCGGCTCGTCCGGTGAAGAAAGACCCGGCGAGCCGAGAGAGATACGAACCGGTGGTTACCGGGCGATCCGGACGTTCAGCGTGGTGTTCGAGCCGGCGCTGACCATCGACTGCGCGATGCTGCTGATCCCGGCCGCCGCGCTGTAGGAGTTGTTGTTGCTGTCGTCCTCGTTGTCGAACCGGCGCGAGAACTCCTGCGAGCCGTTCGGGCAGTTCGCGCCCAGCTTCAGCACCGCGTACGGCCGGAACGAGCCGGACTGCGTGATCCCGCGGAACGCGGCGCCGTTCACCCGGCAGAAGAACATCTCCGTGTTGCTCGTGCTGCTGACCGCCCCGATGAACCCGCCGCGCGAGTTCGCGTTGCCCGGGTCCTCGTCGTCCGTCCGGATGACGATCGCCTCGGTCCCGGCCGGGCACGACCGGCTCGCCGGGATGACGCCGACGTCGGTCGTCGCCGCTCAAGGACACCGATCCGGCCGGGGCGACGGCCGTACGCAGTAGTGCGTACGCCGGGCCGGGCCCGCACAGGAACGGGAGGTAGGTTGGCGCCATGTCGAGTGCGCACGATCCTGATCGGACGTCCGTGGTCGTGACCGGCGGCAGTGGCTTCATCGGCCGGGCCGTCGTGCGCGCCCTCCGCGACCGGGGCGTCCCGGTCACCGTCGTGGACCGCGTCCCGTTCCCGGACGACTCGGGTGACGTCCGCGTGGTCACCGGTGACCTCCGCGACGCCGCCGTTCGTGAGGAGGCGGTGACCCGCGAGTCCGCCGGGATCGTGCACCTCGCCGCGCTGACGTCGGTGCTGAAGTCGGTCGAGCTGCCCGAGGACACCTTCGCCGACAACGTCCTGGTGACCCAGGAACTGCTCGAGCTGGCGCGCCGTCTCGAGGTGCCGAAGTTCCTGCTCGCCTCGACCAACGCGGTGATCGGCGACGTCGGCACCGCGACGATCACCCCGGACCTGCCGCTGCGGCCGCTGACGCCCTACGGCGCCACGAAAGCCGCGTGCGAGATGCTGCTCTCGGGCTACGCCGGCGCGTACGGCATGACGACGTGTGCGTTGCGGTTCACCAACGTCTACGGCCCGGGAATGTCCCACAAGGACAGTTTCGTGCCGCGCATGATGCGCGCCGCGCTCACCGGCGGCGGGATCAAGATCTACGGCGACGGCCGGCAGCGCCGCGACCTCGTGCACGTCGACGACGTCGTCGGCGCGATCCTCTCGGCCTTCGAAAGCGGCCACACCGGCCGCGCGATCGTCGGCGCCGGGCGCTCGGTGTCCGTGCTGGAGATGGTCGAGGCCGTGCGTGAGGTGACCGGCGCCGAGCTGCCCGTCGAGCACGTCGAGGCGCCGGCGGGGGAGATGCCCGCGGTCGTCGTCGACGTCTCGGCCAGCGCGAAGACCATCGGGTACCGCCCGGAAATCTCGCTCACCGACGGCCTGGCGACGGCGTGGAAGTACTTCTCCGGCCTCGACCGTCCACACGCGACACCGTGACGGCGTTCCTCCGGCGGCACTGGCTGCTGCTCCTGCTCCTCGTCCCGGCGATCGCCCTCCGGGTGCTGACCTGGCTCGCGTACCGGCCCGCGCTGCTGTACATCGATTCGTTCCGCTACATCGACAACCTGCACGCGCTGCGCGCCGACCAGCTCGACCCGATCGGCTACGACCTCGTGTTGCGGCCGTTGCTGGCGGTCGGCGGGCTCGCTTGGGTCACGGCCGCGCAGCACGTCGGCGGCCTGCTCGTCGCGGTCGGGATCTACGGGCTGGTCCTGCGGCTCGGTGGGCGCCCGTGGGTCGCCGCGCTTGCCGCGGTGCCGGTGCTGCTCGACGCCTACCAGTTGCAGATCGAGCAGAACATCATGTCCGAGGTCGTCTTCGAAGCCGTCCTGCTCGGCCTGCTCTGGCTGCTGCTCGGCTGGGGCACGCCGGGCTGGAAGCGCGCTGGCGCCGCTGGGCTGCTGCTCGGCTTCGGCGTGCTGACCCGGCTGGTCGGGATCTCCGTCGGCCTGCCACTGCTGCTGTTCCTGGTCGTCGCCGGGGGAGCGTGGCGGCACTGGGCCGGCTGGCGCCGCGCGGGGGCCGGCGTGCTGGGACTGCTCGTCGTGCTCGTGCCCTACTCGGCGCGGGTCCACTCGGAGACCGGCAAGTGGGGGCTGACCGGGCCGTCCGGGAACATGCTCTACGGCCGGACCGCCGCCGTCGCCGACTGCGCGAACCTGCACCTGGCGCCCGAGCTGCAGGTGTTCTGCCCGACGGAACCGCGCGAGACCCGGCTGGTGGACAACTACACCCACGCCGACCTCGACCCGAACTGGCCGGGACCGCTGCCGCCGGGCGCGGACAAGGCCGCGCTCGCGCACGAGTTCGCGAGCGACGTCCTGAAGGAGCAGCCCGGCGACGTCGCCGAAGCGATCCTGAAGGACTTCTCCAAGAGCTTCGCCTGGACGCGTGAGCAGGATCCGACCGACGTCCCCCTGGACCGGTGGCAGTTCCAGCTCACCTACCCGCAGTGGGCCGACCAGTCGCTGATCGACCTCGTCACCCAGCAGAACGACGGCGTCGTCGCGAGCGTCGACCAACCTCTGGCCAAGTTCCTCCGCGACTACCAGCTCGGCGGCGGTTACGTCCCGGGCGCGGTGCTCGGCATCGGCGCGCTGCTGGGGCTGCTGACGGTCTTCCGCCGCAAGAAGCCGCTGGACCGGGCGCGGGCGGGTGCGCTGCTGGCGGCGTCGAGCGGGCTGATCCTGCTCTTCGCCTCGGCCGTGTTCCAGTTCTCCTGGCGCTACCAGATCCCGGCCCTCGTGCTGCTGCCGGTGGCCGGCGCGCTCGGCTTCACGACGCTGACGTCGGCCAGCCGCAAGCGCCTCGCCGCGTTCCCCGACGACGTCGACTCCGGTGCCCTCGACGACTTCCGCGGCCGCCACCCCGAGCTGGAGCTGGCCCCGCTGACCGTCGTGATCGCGGCCTACAACGAAGCCGACGGTATCGGCGAAGTCCTGGAAAAGATGCCGGACGAGTGCCTCGGCATGCGCGTCGACGTGCTCGTCGTGGTCGACGGCGGCACCGACGACACGGCGGCGATCGCCGAGGAGCACGGCGCGTACGTCTGCGTCGCGCCCCGCAACCGCGGTCAGGGCGCCGCACTGCGCCTGGGTTACCACCTCGCGGCCGACGCCGGCGCCGACTACATCGTGACCACCGACGCCGACGGCCAATACGACAACAGTGAACTGGAAGCCCTGGTCAGGCCGGTCGTGGACGGTACCGCGGACTTCGTCACCGGGTCCCGGCGGCTCGGCCACGAAGAGGCCGACAGCCGGGTCCGGTGGCTGGGCGTGCGCGTGTTCGCGGTCCTGGCGTCGGTGCTGACCGGGCGGCGGATCACCGACACGTCGTTCGGCTTCCGGGCGATGCGGGCGGACCTGGCGTGCTCGGTTCCGCTCAACGAACCGCAGTACCAGTCGTCGGAGCTGATGCTCGGCGTGACCGCGCGCGGGGCCCGGGTCGTCGAGCTGCCGATGAGCATGCGGCTGCGCAAGGCGGGCAAGAGCAAGAAGGGTGGCAGCGTCGTCTACGGCGCCAACTACGCCCGGGTCATGACGGGAACGTGGTGGCGGGGGTACGTGCTGCGCCGCGGCCGAACACGAGCCGGTCGAGCAGGGTGAACTTGACGACGAACACCAGCGCGTAACTGGCCACGTACGCGCCGTCGACGAGCACGACCCACCAGACGTGCGGCAGGTTCAGCGGCGTCAGCAGCGAGCCGGCCAGGGTCGTCAGGCCGATCGACGCGAGGCCGCCGAGGCCGATGACGACCAGGTAGGGCAGCAGTTCGCGGCGCACGCGGGGGCGCCCGGTGCGGCCCCACACCCAGCGGCGCGTGACCACGAAGTTCAGCACCGCGCCGGCCGCCCAGGCCAGCGTGCTCGCCAGGGCCGCCGCACCACCGGTGGCGAGCACCGCGAGCAGCACGACCTGGCTGACGACCGTGGCCGCGACGGACGTCGCCGCGGCGCGCGCCAGCCGGGCCCAGCCTCGGCGGCGGGTCTTCTCCGTTGTGCGGGGCCGCACGCCGTTGGTTACGGTCGTCATGCCCCCATCCTCCCCGCGGGCCCGTCGCGCCGCCGTCCGGGTCCCCTACGCATAGGAGATTCACAGCTCATTGCCAGGTCTTCATCAGCACGTGATCGATAACGTCGGGGGGCGTAAACGAGCAGGAAAGGCGGCACAATGCGAGTGCTGGTTCTCGGCGGTGACGGATATCTGGGCTGGCCGACCGCGTTGCACTTATCGGACAAAGGCCACGAGGTGGCCGTTCTCGACAATTTCGCCCGCCGCGGTTATGACGCCGAACTCGGCGTCGAAAGCCTCGTTCCGATCGAATCCCTGGCCGACCGCATCGCCGCGTGGCATGAAGTCTCCGGGCGCGTGATCAGCAGCTACGAAGGCGACCTGCTCGACGCGGAGTTCCTGTTCGAGGCGGTGCGCGACTTCGCGCCGGACACGATCGTGCACTACGCCGAGCAGCGGTCCGCGCCGTACTCGATGATCGATCGCGAGCACGCGGTGTACACCCAGCACAACAACGTGATCGGGAACCTGAACCTGCTCTACGCGATCGCGGAGATCGATCCGTCGATCCACCTGGTCAAGCTGGGCACGATGGGCGAATACGGCACGCCGAACGTCGACATCGAAGAAGGCTGGCTCGACCTCGAACACAACGGGCGCCGTGATCGTGTGTTGTTCCCGAAGCGGCCCGGGTCGTTCTACCACCTGACGAAGGTCCACGATTCGCACAACATCGAATTCACGTGCCGCGCGTGGGGGCTGCGCGCGACGGACCTCAACCAGGGCGTGGTCTACGGCCAGCGGACGCCGCAGACGGCGCTCGACCCGCGGCTGTCGACCCGCTTCGACTACGACGCGGTGTTCGGCACGGTGCTGAACCGGTTCGTCATCCAGGCGGTGCTGGGCCAGCCGCTGACCGTGTACGGCAAGGGCGCCCAGACGCGCGGCCTGATCGACATCCGCGACACCGTCGAATGCATCCGGCTGGCCGTGGAGAACCCGGCCGAGGCGGGCGAGTTCCGCGTCTTCAACCAGATGACCGAGAGCATGTCGGTGGCCGCCATCGCCGACCTCGTCGCCGACCGGTTCCCCGGGCCGGTGCAGATCGAGCAGCTGGAGAACCCGCGCAGCGAGGCGCCGGAGCACTACTACAACGTGAAGCACACCGGGCTGGTCGGGCTGGGGCTGGAACCGCACCTGCTGTCGGACACGCTGATCGAGTCGATGTTCGACATCGTGGGCGCCAACAAGCACCGGGTGAACCCGGACAAGCTGCGCCCGACCGTGCGCTGGCGGGGCGCGCTGAAGAGCTGACGGCGCGGGCTCCCCTGGCCGGGGGAGCCCGCACGCTTTTCGTTCAGCCCGGCATCTTGTCCAGGAACCCGTGCACCTTCGCGATCTTGCCGTCCTCGAGCTCGACGACGTCGAACCCGATCGCGAGGGGCTCGGCGCCGGGCGTGCCGAGGTACCACTGGAACCGCGCGAGGTCGTGGTGCGCGTCGGGGTCGGCGGGCAGACTGAAGGTCAGGCCGGCGAACTGCTGCTGCGCCCCGCCGACGAACTGGTCGATCCCGTCGTGCCCGGTGACGGCCCCGAGCGGGTCGGTGTAGCCGGCGGAGTCGGTGAAGACGTCGGCGATGAGGGCGCGGCGCTTGTCCCCGTCGGTCTCGTTCCAGACGGCGATGTACTGCTCGACGACGGTGCGGACGTCGGTCATGGGAAGCTCCTTCGGTTGGGGGACAACGGCTTTCGTCGTCCTGCGCTGAGACCCACTCTGACGGCGCGGCGGCGGCCCGTCGATTACGCGGCAGGTAATGCGGTGGCGTTTCCCCGTCCGGGTTCGCGACACTCGGTCTCGTGGAAGAAGATCCGAACAGCGTGACGAGCGCGGAGCAGGCCGACCCGGAACTGGTGCGCGCAGTGGTCGCGGCCGCGCGGGCCGAAGTACCGGCGGTGGTGCTGGAAGAGCTCGCCACCACCGGGTTTGACCGGGGCGTGACGCCCGCCGAGCTGATGCGGGCGTGCTACGGCGCCCGTGACGTTATCGACGCCGGAGCGCCGGAGGGAACCGAAGATCCGGCCGAAGACGAGGTCCTCGACCTGATGGACCGGCTCACCGGCTGGTGCCACCCGTCGTCCCGCCTGCCATTACCCCGGAAGTAATGGCAGCCACCCGGTGATCGCCGTAGCGTCGCTCGCGTGACGACTACGGTGCAGACGGCGCGGCGGCCCGTCGGGGAGCTTCTCCGGGAATGGCGTGACCGGCGCCGGATCAGCCAGCTCGATCTGGCCATCTCGGCGGACATTTCCACCCGCCACCTCAGCTTCGTGGAGACCGGGCGCTCCAAGCCGAGCCGGGACATGGTGCTGCGCCTCGGCGAGCACCTCGACGTGCCGCTGCGCGAGCGCAACCGGCTGCTGCTCGCCGCCGGGTTCGCGCCCGCCTACACCGAGAACGCGCTGGGGGACCCGGAGATGAGCGCCGTGCGCCAGGCCGTCCGGCAGCTGCTCGCGAGCCACGATCCCTACCCGGCCGCCGTCGTCGACCGGAACTGGGACCTCGTCGACGCCAACGCCGCCATCGGCCTGTTCGTCACCGGGATCCCGCCCGCGCTGACCACCAACGTCCTGCGCGCGACGCTGCACCCCGACGGCATGGCCCCGCACGTCCTCAACCTGGGGGAGTGGCGCGCCCACCTGCTCGGCCGGCTCCGGCGCCAGGTGGACCAGACCGCCGACCCCGGCCTGACCGGCCTGCTCGACGAGCTGCGCGGCTACCCGTGCGACCAGCCGGTGCCCGAGGTGGAGGTCCCTGGACCGGGTGACATCTTCGTGCCGCTGAAGTTCCGCCACGACGGCACCGACCTGACGTTCTTCAGCACGGTGGCCACGTTCGGCACGCCACTGGACGTCACGGTCGCGGAGCTGGTCATCGAGTCGTTCTTCCCGGCCGACCCGGCGACGGCCGCATATCTGCGCGAGCGGGCCGCGTCGGTGGAATGATGGAGGACATCCGCGCAGCATCCGACGTGAGGATCACCGGTAGATGGCCGTCCCGCCTTCGCTCGCCCTGTCCGACGGAGTCCGCATCCCCCAGCTGCTGTTCGGTGTCGCGGGACTGACCGCGTCCGAAGTCGGCCGCGCCGTCCGCATCGCCCTCGACACCGGCTACCGCGGCTTCGACACCGCGCCGGGGACCGAGGCGGCGGTGGGCGACGCGCTCGCCGGCGTACCCCGCGACGAGCTGTTCGTCAGTTTCAAGGTGCCCGCCCAGGGCTACGACGCCGCTCGCCGGGCCGCCGACCAGGCGCTGGCCGCGCTCCAGCTCGACCGGGCCGACCTGTGCCTCCTGGACGGGACGAAAGGCGCCTTCACCGACACCTGGCGCGCCGCGAGCCGGCTTCGCGCCGATGGCCGCGTCCGCGCGGTCGGCGTCGCCGGGTTCGGCGTCGCGGAGCTGCGCCGGCTGATCGACGCGACCGGCGCGGTCCCGGCGCTGAACCAAATCGAGCTGCACCCGTGGCTGCAGCAGCTCCCGCTGCGCGAGTTCCACACCGAGCGCGGCATCGTGACCGCCGCCTCGAGCCCCGCCGCCAACGCCGGCCTGCTGGCCGACGAGACGGTCACCGCGCTCGCGGCGAAGTACGGCAAGACACCCGCCCAGATCGTGCTGCGGTGGCACCTGCAGGCGGACACGGTCGCCGTGGCGGCTTCGGCCACGACGACCCGGACTCGCGAGAACTTCGGGATCTTCGACTTCGAGCTGGCCGACGACGACCTCGCCGTGGTGGCCGAGCTCGACAACGGGACGCGCGTCTAGGCCTTGATCCCGGCGGCGGCGAAGTCGGCCTGCTGGGCGGGCTGCTCGAGGTACTCGCGGAAGGTCTGGGCCGCGCGGAGCGCCGTGTCGTCGATGCCGTTCCCGGTCAGCCCGACGAACGGGTAGTCCGCCGACCGCGCGTTCGCGACCGACTGGGCGGGGGAGCCGATCATCTCGGGTTTCTTCGTGGTCAGCTCGCTGATCCAGTAGGTCGATTCGGGCAGCCACGCGGCCGGCAGACCGCCGATGGAGTCCAGGTTCGTGCGGCCGACCAGCGCGTCGAGCACCTGCGAGGAAGGCTTGGCCTCGATCATCACGTGCACGCACTGGCCGTGGACGACGGTCGCGGCCTGGTTCCAGCGGTCGGCCGCGGCGGTGAGGGGCTTCTGCGCGCTCGGGGTGACGATGATCCGCATGTGGGAGGTGCCACCGGAACAGCTGGCGGCCTGCGCCTCGGCGCGGCTGTTGAGCTCACTGTCGGCCCAGTTCCAGCCGATGACACCGAGCCCGATCAGGGCGGCGAGCACGGCGCAGGCGATCGGCCACCCGGCGATCCGGCGGCGCGGGGCCTTCTTGCCGACGATCCGGTGCGACCCGGTCGCGTCGCCCTTGCCGAGAGTCCGGTGCGAACCGGTGCCTTCGCTCTTCCCGGCGGGAGCGGTGGAGTCACTGCGGCCAGGGACGCGACGACGGCCGGTCTGCTCACCCTCGGCGGCTTCCGCGCGACGGCGGCCCCGGCGCGACGTGCTCTCGCCGTCGCCGGTGACGTCTTCGCGTTCGAGGGTGCGGGGGGAGCTGGTGCTTTCGCCCGGGACGGCGGTCCGGACGGCCCCGGACGCCTCGCTGCGGGCGGTGATCGGGTAGTCGCCGGAGGTCTCGCCGTGCCGGGTGATGACCTCGGTCCGCTCGGCGGCGGACTCTTCCGGTCGGCCGCCGGGAGAGGCCTTCCCCCGGCGGCGGCCGCCATCTTCGCGCCGGCGGCCGGTGGGAGTTTCGCCAGGGTGGGCACCGGAGCCTTCCCCACGGCGGCCGGCGGGAGCTTCGCCGCGACCTGCGATGGGGTGTGAGCCGGAACCTTCACCGCGCCCGGCGACCGGATAGCCGCCGGAGGCGTCGCCACGGCGGCCTGCGGCGGGCTGGGAACCAGAACTCTCACCGAGCCCGGCGGCCGGGTAGGAATCGGAGGCTTTGGCGCGGCGGCCGGCGGGAGCTTTGCCGCGGCCTGTGGCGGGCTGGGAGCCGGAGGGCTCACCGGGCCCGATGGCCGGGTAGGAGCCGGAGGCTTCACCGCGCCGGCCGGTGGGAGCTTCGCCACGGCCTGGGATGGGCTGGGAGCCGGAGGGCTCACCGAGCCCGGCGGCCGGGTAGGAATCGGGGGCCTGACCGCGGCGGCTCTTGGGAGCCTTGCCGCGGCCGGTGGCGGGCTGGGAGCCGGCGGTCTCACCGCGCCCGATGACCGGGTAGGAGCCGGAGGCCTCACCGCGCCGGCCGGCGGGAGCTTCACCACGGCCTGCGACGGGATGCGAGCCGGAAGCTTCACCACGCCCGGCGGCGGGGTAGGAACCAGACGCTTCACCGCGGCGGCCGGCACCGGGAGCGTCACCGCGCCCAGCGGCCGGGTAAGAGCCAGACGCTTCACCGCGACGTCCGGCGCCAGAAGTGTCGCCGCGCCCAGCGGCCGGGTAGGACCCGGAAGCCTCGCCGCGGGCCACAACGGGGTACGAACCGGACGCCTCACCCCGGCGGACGGCCGGGTACGAACCGGAAGCCTCACCGCGGCCCGCGGGCTCGCCGCCCCCGGAGACGAAGTAGCCCGAGGAATCGCCGCGAGGGGCGCCGCGGCCGGCGATCCCGAACGCGGCCGAGATCGAACTGCGCTTCGGGGTTCCTGGACCGGCAACCGGGTAGGCGCCGGAAGCCTCACTTCGAGGAGAGTTCGAGGCCTCGCCCGGCGCCCCGGCACGGTCGTGAGGGTGCGGCACGGGCTCGTCGTCCCGGGTGTGTCGCCCCATCGTCCGTCGTCCTTTCCGCGTCCGCGCATGTCAAGTACGCGCTGCGATGCAATGAAACCGTTATCACCCTAACAGGTGAGTATCAGAGAGAGAATAATCTGACTCACAGTGGCGCGTACTCAGGGTGCTGCGCTGACCAGGCGATGGCAGTGCGCGATCAGCCGAGCACGTACCGGCGCCGCCCGCCGGGCGAAATCGCCTTGGGCCCGGGCGTATTCGGCGCGCCCGGCGGCCGTTTCGATCCGCACCGGCGGGTAGCCGAGCGCGGCCAGGTCGTACGGGCTCGCCCGCATGTCCAGCGTCCGGATCTCGACGGCCAGCTCGAACGCGTCCGCCACCAGCTCCGCCGGCACGAACGGATCGAGCTTGTAGGCCCATTTGAACAGATCCATGTTCGCGTGCAGGCACCCCGGCTGCTCGAGTGCGACCTGCGTCTCCCGCGACGGCGTCAGCTCGTTGCGCGGGCGGGCGTCGTCGGTGAAGAACCGGAACGCGTCGAAGTGCCCGCACCGGATGTCGAGGGACTCGACCACCTCGTCCGTGCCCGCCGAGCCGAGCCGGAGCGGGACCTGGTCGTGCCGCACCGAGTCCGCCGGCTCGCGGTAGACCATCGCCCACTCGTGCAGCCCGAAGCAGTTCAGCCGCGGCGAGCGGGACGCCGTCGCACTCAGCAGGCCGAGGACGAACTCGGCCGTCCGTTTCTTGCCTTCGGTGAAGCCCGCCGGATCGAGGACCACGCCGTCGGTGGTCTCGACGTAGCCCTTGCGGTCCAGGAAACGCCGCGCCGCGGGCCCGGCGAGGGCCACGCCGGGCCCGGGCTGCCACCGCTGCAGGTGCGACGGCCGGTGCGAGTAATAGGTGAACAAGAAGTCCAGCACCGGGTGCTTCTCGCCGCGCGAGCGCCGCTCCTGGTGCGGGACCGTCCACCGGCGCATCCGCTCGACGTGCGCCGCCTCCCGGGCCAGCCAGTCCGGTTCGGCGAGCACGTCGGCGGTCATGCGCCCACGTGGGTTCCGTCGCGGACGGTGCCCACGTACTCCTCGACGAGGTCCTCGAGCGCGACGACGCCGACGGCGTTGCCCGTGATGTCGAGCGCCCGGGCCAGGTGACTGCCTTCCTTGCGCATCGCCGAGAGCGCGACGTCGAGCCGGGCGTCGGCGCGCAGCTCGGTGAGCGGGCGCGTCTTCGAGTCGGGCACGATCGTCGCCGGGTCGAGGCCGGCCAGGTCGAGAACGTCCTTCACGTGGATGTAGCCGGTCAGCCGCCCGTCGTCGGTGCACACCGGGAACCGCGAGAAGCCGGTGGAGGACACCGCGCGCTCGACGTCGCCGACGGTCGGCCCGCAGGGCAGCGTCGTCAGCTCCGCGGTCGGCACCAGCACGTCGGCCACCGTCTTCTGCACCGACGACAGCGTCTGGGTCAGCCGCCGGTGCTCGGACTGGTCGATCAGGCCTTCGCGCCGCGACTCGCTGAGCAGCTCGGCCAGCTCGTCGGAGGTGTAGGCCGTCTCCAGCTCGTCCTTCGGCTCGACCTTGAACGCGCGCAACAGCGAGTTGGCGACGAAGTTGAGCAGCCAGATGAACGGGTTGGCGAGCTTGACCCACGCGACGTGCACCGGCACCAGCCACAGCGCGAGCCGCTCGGGCTCGGCGATCGCGAGGTTCTTCGGCACCATTTCGCCGATGAGGACGTGCAGCACGGTGATGAACGCCAGCGCGATGGCGAACGAGACCGCGTGCAGCAGCGTCTCGGGCAGCCCCAGCAGGTCGAAGAACGCCGAGAGCCGGTGCGCGATCGCGGGCTCGCCGAGGCGGCCGAGCAGCAGCGAGCAGATGGTGATGCCCAGCTGCGCGCCGGCGAGCATCAGCGACACGTGCTTGCTCGCGTTGATCACGATCTTCGCGCGGGTCTTGCCCTGCTCCAGGAGCGCTTCGAGCCTGTCGCGCCGCGAGGAGATCAGCGTGAACTCCGCGCCGACGAAGAAGGCGTTGGCCAGCAGCAGGACCCCCACGAGGGCGATGTTCAGCCAGTCGTTCACGAGGCCACCTCGGCTACCGCGGGTTCTTCGACGGTCCGGACCGGGGCCACCTCGACCTCGGCGATCCGGCGCTTGTCCATCGCGGTGACGGTGAGCCGCCAGCCGTCGACCTCCGCGGCGTCCCCTTCGGCGGGGATCTTGCCCAGCCGCTCGAGGATGAGCCCGGCGATGGTTTCGTAGTCGCCGTCCGGCATCCGGAACCCGGTGACGTCGGTGATCTCGTCGGCGCGCAGCTGCCCGGACACCAGCCAGCTGTCGGTGCCGACCTGCTGCGACGCCGGGCCTTCGTGGTCGTCGTGCTCGTCGCGGACGTCGCCGATGATCTCCTCGACGACGTCCTCCAGGGTCACGAGCCCCGCCGTGCCGCCGTACTCGTCGACGACGATCGCCAGCTGGAAGCGGGAGTCGCGCAGCCGGTTGAGCAGGTCGTCGCCGGGCAGGGACTCGGGCACGGTCGGCACCGGGCGCATGACGGACCCGATCGGCACGTTCGCCCGCTCGGCGGCGGGCACGGCGAAGGCCTGTTTGACGTGCACGGCGCCGCGGACGTCGTCGAGGTCCTCGGCGTGCACCGGGAACCGCGAGAACCCGGTGCGGCGCGAGATGTCGATGAGGTCCTCGATGGTGTCGTCGATCGCGAGCGACTCGAGCTGCACGCGTGGGGTCATGAGCTCCTCCGCGGTGCGCTCGCCGAACCGCAGCGAGCGGTCCAGCAGCTCGGCGGTCGACGTGTCGAGCGTGCCGCTTTCGGCGCTGGAGCGCACGATCGAGCCCAGTTCCTGCGGCGAGCGCGCGGACCGCAGCTCCTCCTGGGGCTCGACGCCGAACTTGCGCACGAGGAAGTTCGCGCTGTTGTTCATGATCGTGATGAGCCAGCGGAAAAGCGCGGAGAAACGCGAGTGGTAGCCGGTGACGGCGCGCGCGGTCGGCAGCGGCCGGGCGATGGCGAGGTTCTTCGGGACCATTTCGCCGAGGATCATCGACAGCGACGTGGCGATGACCAGGGCGAGCACGACCGACGCGCCCGAGGCGAACGCCTCGGGCAGCCCGACGCCGGTGAGCAGCGGCCGGACGAGCTCGCCGATCAGCGGCTCGGCCAGGTACCCGGTGATCAGCGTGGTCAGCGTGATCGCGACCTGGGCACCGGAGAGCTGGAAGGACAGCGTCCGGTGGGCCTTTTGGACGGCCAGGGCACGGCGGTCGCCGACCTGGCGGACGTTGGCCTCGACGGTGCTGCGCTCGAGCGCGGTCAGCGAGAACTCGGCGGCGACGGCGAGTCCGGTGCCCACGGTCAGCAGGACGAAGAGGAGGACGCCGAGCACGGCGAACAGGATCTGGGTCATTCCGCACCCGCCCGGTCGGCGGGGGAAGAACCTATCGGACAGCCGGGTCGGTCACCCGGCTCGGTACTGTCACCAGGTGACTGCGCTGCGCGCACGAAACGGTCACTCCCAGCAGTGAATCGGTGTGTACTGCGATTATGCGGACAATCTTAACGTGTCCCCGGCGCCGGCCGCGGGGATATCGGTGTGTCGGCGCGCTCACCTCGGCGGGTGATTCACCGCGGGTCCCGCCCGAGCAGGGCCACGAGCCGCGCGGCCGGGCCCGCGTCGCGGGGGACCGGGACCGGCGGGGCGAAGATGCCGAGCCCCTGCCACTCGTCCACCCACGGCCGGACGACGTCGAGCAGCCGTTCGGCGAGGTCCTCGGTCACCGGGCCGGGCAGGCCCAGCGCCGTCGCGAGGTCCCAGGCGTGCACGGCGGCGTCGATCGTCATCTGCCAGCCGTACTCGCGGGCGGGGAGCAGCCCGGTCGACACGTGCACCGCGCGTTCGAGGATGCCCTCGTCCAGGAAGGCTTCGCGGGCGGCTTCGGCGGCCGCGTCCCAGGCGGACACCGGGTCTTCGCCGAGAACGTCGCCGTCATAGCGGTCGCCCACATCGTCCAAAGTGGCGCCGGCCAGCAGGGCGGGCGCCCAGAGCTGCTCGGCGACGAGGTGGTTCACGAGGTCGCGGACGGTCCACTCGGTACACGGCGTCCGATGGCCCCAGTCGGCTTCGCCGGCCGCGTGCACCGCGTCGCCGAAGGCCCGCAAGGCGTGGCCGTGCGCTTCGAGAAGATCCACGCGGGCCATTCGACCACGACGGATCAGCCGGCGCCCGGCCGGTGCCGCCGCACGGTCTCCTCGACGAGGTCGAGGACCGGCCCGAGGCCGGCGGCGGGCAGGCCCATGGCCAGGTGCGAGACGAGTCCTTCGAGGACGAGCTCCAGGAACGCGGTGAGGACGTCGACGTCGACGTCGTCGCGCAGGATCCCGGCCTCGCGCTGGCGCAGCAGCCGCAGGCGCGTGGCGGTGGTCAGCTGCTCGGAGCGCTCGGCCCACCGGCCGCGGAACTCGGGATCGGTGCGCAGCCGCCGGGAGACCTCGAGACGGGTGCCGAGCCAGTCGGCGGGGTGGTCACCGCCCGCGAGGAGGTCCCGCATGACCTGGACCAGGCCCTGCTCGGCGACGACGTCGGCCATCCGGACGGCGTCGTCCTCGGCGAGGGCGAGGAAGAGCGACTCCTTGTCGCGGAAGTGGTGGAAGATCGCGCCCCGCGACAGCCCGGTGGCTTCCTCCAGGCGCCGGACTGTGGCACCTTCGTAGCCGTAGCGTGCGAAGCACACGCGCGAGCCGTCGAGGATCTGGCGCCGTCGTGCGTCGAGGTGATCCTGGCTTACGCGTGGCATCCTGAAATCCTGGCACCGCGGACCGGGATCTCGCAATCCGTACGTACGTACTGTGACCCGGAGTGCCCGGGAACCGAACCGAAGCCCCCATCGTCGGAACGTTGCGCCGATTCGCTGACACGGCGTGAGACAGTTGGCTAATCTTTGCACCATCACGGTGGGTGAACTGAGGGGAAGGTGCGGGGCGTGATCATCGGCGAAGCCGGGCAGGCGGCACAGGCACTGTGGGGCGACGTCCTGGCCACGTCCGGTCGCGTGTACGGCGGTGGGGGCAAGGGCGGGCAGTTCAAGATGGACCCCGACGAGCTGTCTTCGGTGATCAGCCAGTGGGAAGACGTCCTGGACAAGATCGTCGAAGACGGGAACAAGATCCAGAGTCTCGTCTACGCGCCCAAGCTGGCACCGGGTGAAGACGCGGTCAGCGGGAGCTACGCCTCGACCACCTCGGACTCGATCGCCGCTCTGCAGCGGCAGAACGACTCCATGCGCAAGTACGCGCAGGAGTACATCAAGAAGCTCAAGGCGGCGCAGACGAAGACCGTGGCGACCGACCAGGACATGTCCGGCACCTTCAAGGCATAGGCGAACCGATCTCGTGCGAAGCGAAATCCGCGGCCTGGCCGCGCTCCTGATCGTCTCCGCGGGACTCGCGGCGGGCTGTACCTCGACGACCGGCGGTGCCGCGTCTCCCGCGCCGAGCGCGCCGGCCTCGACGAGCGCCCCCGCCGCGGATCCCGACGTGCCCAAGGTGACCCAGCCTGCCCTCGACGCCGGCAAGTACGCGACCGACACCTGCGGGCTGCTGCCCGCGGACGTCCTGGCGTCCCTGCGGTACACCGACGCCGGCAAGTACCAGGCCGGTGGTGACACGCCGCTGACGGCGGCGGGCCCGTCCTGCGCGTGGAAGATCAGCGGCGAAGGCATCGGCCTGCAGGTCATCCTCGGCACCGGGAACCGCGACCACGGCGCGGGTGGACTGGCCGGCACCTATGCCGCGTACCGCGAAAAGAAGTTCGTGCGGTTCCTCGAACAAGCTCCGGACGTCGAGGGCTACCCGGCCGTGTACGCCGACATCCAGGACGAGCGCGCGAGGGGCACCTGCACCTTGGTCGTCGGCATCGCCGACGACCTTTCGTTCAGCGTGCAGGCGCAGGGATACCAAGGGCAGGACGACTCCTGTGCGGCGGCGAGCCAGGCCGCGTCCGGTGTCGTCAAGACACTCAAGGGGGCATGACGAGTGGACGGCAAGCAGATCTACGACAACTTCCGGCAGGGCGATACGTCCGGCCTGCGTCAGACGGCGGAGACGGTCCAGTCGCTTTCCGACGCTTACATGGAGCGCGGGGCGAGCATCAAGGCGCTCCAGACGCGGATGGTGAGCTCGTGGAGCGGGGACGCGGCCGACGCCGCGAACGCCGGGGCCGGTCCGCTGGAACAAGCCTTCGCGCAGACCGCCGAGCCGCTGGACGTCACCAAGGCTTCCGTCGACTCGCAGGCCAGTGCCTTCGACCACTCGAGCAGCTCGGTCGTGGAGATCCCGCCGAAGCCGGACAAGCCCAGCCCTTGGAGCATCGGTCTCAAGGCCGCCATCCCGATCGCCGGGCCGTTCATGGCCAAGGACGACATCGACGACTACCAATCCGGCATCGCGAAGTACAACGCGGCGAACGAGACCAACGTCCGCGTGATGGACCAGTACAGCAGCGTCACCAGCGGTACCCGCGCGGTGCTGCCGACCGACTACGGCGTCCTCGAGTCCGATGGCGCTTCCATCGCCGTCAACAAGCCCGGCGGCCCCGGGCCGGTGATCGTCGATGAGCACAAGTGGTACCCGGAAGGCGGGGGCGGTGACCCCGGTGACGACCACACCTCGACCTCCAGTGTCGACCCCGGCCGCACCGGGGGTCCCGACAAGCCCGGCGGGACCGGTGGCGCGGGCGGGACCGGCGGCACCGGCGGAACGGGAGGCACCGGCGGCACAGGAGGCACCGGCGGAACGGGCGGCGACGACACCACCCACACCACCGGCTCCGGCCGCCCGACGCTCCCCACCGTGCCGACCCGGCCCGGGCAGACGGGCACAGACCGGCCGGGCAGGACGCCGATCTCCACCGACGGGATCGACTTCTACCCGACCAACACCGGCGGGGGTGGCGGTCAGAACTACTCGAACACCTTCGGCAACGACCCCAACTCCAGCACCGGCGGCCGCGGGCCGACGAGCGGGAACGCCGGCAGCCGGCTGCTCGACTCGAACGGCCGCCCCATCGGCGAATCCGGCAGCGGGTCCGGCCGCGGTGGTGGCGCGGGCGGCAGCGGGTCCGGCGCCGCGGGGGAGCGCGGCCTCGGCGGCGGCCGTGGCTCCGGCATGGGCAGTCTCGGCAACGCCGCCGCCGCGGAGGCCGCCGCCGCGCGGTCGGCGGCCGGGCGGTCCGGGCAGATGGGGCCCATGGGTGCCGGGGGCCGCCGGGGCGAGGGTGAGGAAGATGATGAGCACCAGCGGCCGGACTTCCTGATCGAGGCGGACCCGGACGCGATCTTCGGTACCGACCAGCGGACCAGTCCGCCGGTCATCGGCGAGTAGGCGGGTGGACGTGGCAACAGGCCGGGTGGACGTTCCGGTCGAGGCTCTGGCCGCACTGGCCGAGCGCGAACAGGTCGGTCAGCTGCACATCACCCTGCGCCCGGAGCCGCTGTGGCTCTCGGACGAGGAGCGCGACGAGGCCGGCAAGCGGGTCGACGCCGCGCTGGCCGAAGCCGGGCTGGTCGACGTGCGCGGGCGGGCCACCGTCGACTTCCTCGACTGGCTCCCGCTGCTGGTGAACCCGGCGCGGGAGTGCTATGGCTGGGTCGGTGTCGACGGCCGGACGTACGGCGTGCTGGCGGCCGCGAAGGGCCTGCAGGCGATCCTGGCCGTCTCCGACGGGACTCAGGTCGGCGTCCAGGAGATCGACCGGAACCGGCTCGCCGAGTCGCTCGTCGAGCAGCTGCCGCCGATGGGGGCCGGCGGCGGCCACCCGCGCGCCGTGCGGGTGGCGGACCTGAGCGAAGCCGCCCGCCGCGGTCAGGAGGCCTACCCGCTCGACCCGGCGATCGCCGACGTCGTCAGCCTCGTGCAGCGCCCGGTCTCGGGCAGCGGCGAGCTCTACGTCGGCCGCCGGGACGACGTAGGGCGCCACACCTGCCTGCAGCAGCCGTTGCACTACGCCGACACGGACTGGGGCCGCTACCTCAGCTACACCTCCGGCACGGGCGACGACGCCGTGATCCACATCGGCCCGGCGGGCCCGCGCGAACTGGCCGACACGCTGATGGAGCTGGCCGGCGCCCTCGTCTGAGCGGAAAAGCCCGCGCAGCGGGCGCTGTTCGCGGCTAATGTGACAGCGCTGTTGTATTCCGCGGGAAGGACGCGCTGATGGCTGGGCTGTACCCCGAGATCGACCCCTACGACCACGGCCTGCTCGACGTCGGCGACGGGCACGAGATCTACTGGGAGACCTGCGGGAACCCGGACGGCAAGCCGGCGCTCGTCGTGCACGGCGGGCCCGGCACCGGGTGTTCGACCAACCTCCGCCGCTACTTCGACCCGGCGAAGTACCGCGTCGTGCTCGTCGACCAGCGCGGGTGCGGCCGCAGCACCCCGCACGCCGGCGCCCCGGTCGCCGACCTCTCCGCCAACACCACCGACCACCTCGTCGCGGACTTCGAGCTCCTCCGGACGCGGCTCGGCATCGGGAAGTGGCTGCTGTTCGGCGGTTCCTGGGGCTCGGTGCTGAGCCTGACGTACGCCCTGCGGCACACCGAGCGGGTCAGCGAGATGGTCCTCATGGGACTGGCGACCGACCGCTTCATCGAGATCGAGATGCTCATCCGCGGCCTGGGAGCGTACTTCCCGGAGGCCTTCGAGAAGTTCCGGCAGGGCGTGCCGGAGAGCGAGCGGGACGGCGACCTCTCCGCCGCCTACCACCGGTTGCTGATGGATCCCGATCCGGCGGTCCACCACCAGGCGGCCGACGACTGGTGCGCCTGGGAGGACGCGATGCTCCCGGGCGTGCCCGCGTACAAGTCCTTCGAGGACCCGGCCTACCGGCTCTGCTTCGCCCGGCTGGTCACGCATTACTTCAGCAACCGGGCCTTCCTTCCGGACGGTGAGATCCTGCGCTCCCTCGGCAAGCTCGCCGGCATCCCGGCCGTACTGGCCCAGGGGGTGCTCGACACGAGCAACATGGTCGGCACGCCCTGGCTGATGCACCACGCTTGGCCGGGCAGTGAGCTGGTGCTGCTGGAGAACATCGGGCACTCGACGCAGGACGCCCCCATGCAGGACGTGCTCGTCGGCGCGACCGACCGCTTCGCGCGGTGAAGGAACCGCGCGGCGCCCCCACCCGGGGCGCCGCGCGGAACCCGGCTCACGGGATGAGCAGCGCCGGCTCACCCTCCGGCGCGAGCGCCGCTTCGGCGCGCTGGGCGCGAGTGGTTTCGGCGAGCCGCAGCCCGGTGACGCGCAGCGGCAGCCGGTCCATGTTCCAGCCGGTCAGCAGGAGCGCGACCTTGGCCTGCATCTCCGTGCGCAGCCGCAGGAACGAGTCGGCCGGGTCCGCGCCCACCTCGCCCAGCAGCAGCCACCACGCCCACGCCGCGGCGCCCGCGTTGGCGACGAAGTCCGGCACGACTGCTACCCCGCGGGCGGAAAGTGCCGCTTCCGCTTCCGGCGTCGTCGCCGCGTTGGCCGCCTCGACGACCACCGATGCCTTGACGAGGTTCTCGTTGTCCGGGCGCAGCGCGTACGAGATCGCGGCCGGCACGAAGATGTCCGCGTCGATGCCGACGACGGTCTCCCGGGGGAGCGATCGCACTCCGGCGGGCAGCCGCGACCGGTCGACCTCGCCGAAGCGGTCGCGCAACTCCAGCAGCGCCGGGACGTCGAGCCCCACCGGGTCGTACAACGTGCCCGCCGCGTCGGCGACCGCGACGACCTTCATCCCGGCTTCGTGCAGGTACCAGGCCGCGCCGCCGCCCATCGTGCCGATGCCCTGGATCGCCACGGTCGTCTCGCGCACGTCCCAGTCCCACGCCGCCGCTACGCCGAGGCACGCCTGCGCAACGCCGTACCCGCCGACGACGTCGCCGAGCAGCAGCCCGCCGGGCACCGGCGCGTTGAGGCCCGCCTGCACCCGGCGCAGGGTGCGCGCCGGGTCGGCCGAACGGACGATCGCCGCGTGGTACGACTGCTCGAGCCCGAGCTCCGCGAACACCTCGTCGATCAGGTGCTGGGGCACGCCGAGGTCCTCGGCGGTCACCCAGTGCGCGTCCAGCCACGGCCGCAGGAACGCGCAGAACCGCTTCAGCACTCCGTACGCCCGCGGGTCCTTCGGGTCGAAGTCGATGCCGCCCTTCGCCCCGCCGACCGGCAGGTTGAAGGTCGCGGTCTTGTTGGCCATGCCCCGGGCGAGGTCCTCGACCTCGCTCATCGTGCAGCCCGCCCGCATCCGGGTGCCGCCGGTGGCGACGCCGGAGACGAGGGTGTGCACGACCAGGTAGCCGTTCGCGCCGGTGATGGGATCGGTCCAGGTCAGTCGCATCAGCGGCTCGGCTTCGCGCGGGGTCATCAGGGCCACTCACCTCCAGGGGGAAGTCCGGGGCGGTCCGGCGACCGCCTCTCCCGAGCGTGCGCCCCGGGTGGCCCCCGCGTCCATTTAACGAACCTGCACGATCTCGTTTAGGTTTGGTGTATGGAACTCTCGTTGCACCGCTTGCGGATGCTTCGCGAGTTGCACCGCCGGGGCACTGTGACAGCGGCCGCCGCTTCGCTGCACTACACCGCTTCAGCGGTCTCGCAGCAGCTCGCGCAGCTCGAGCGCGACGTCGGCGCGAAGCTGTTCGAGCGGCTCGGCCGGCGTGTCCAGCTGACCGAGCTGGGCAACCTGCTGACCGAGCACGCGGAGGAGATCCTCGGTTCGGTGGAGCGCGCGACGTTCGCCCTG
The DNA here is from genome assembly GCF_902497555.1 of Amycolatopsis camponoti. Lineage (NCBI taxonomy): Bacteria > Bacillati > Actinomycetota > Actinomycetes > Pseudonocardiales > Pseudonocardiaceae > Amycolatopsis > Amycolatopsis camponoti. The sequence continues at coordinate 462,462 of NZ_CABVGP010000004.1, forward strand.
GAGGAAGCCCAGGAGGCCCGGACGGTCCGGCTGACCGCCGGCGTGTGGGCGTCGGTGGCTTCCGGACTGCTTCCGACGGCGCTGACGGCGCTGGCCGGCGAGCACCCCGGCATCCAGGTGCGCACGCGCGAGCTGGCGCCGGAGGACACCGCCGAAGCCGTCCGCGACGGCACGCTCGACCTGTCGTTCGTGATCGACTACTCCGACGCGCCGACGCCGTGGGACGGCGGGCTGGAACGCGCTGTCGTGGCCGTGGAGCGGCTGCACGCCGCGGTGCCGCGGGGCGCGGTCCCGTCGGGGACGGCGTCCCTGGACGAGCTCGCGGAGCACCCGTGGATCCTGGCCAGCCCGAAGTCGCACTTCGGCCGGGCGATGCGGACGGCCTGCCGGCGGCACGGCTTCTCCCCGAAGATCAACCACGAGGTCGAAGAGCAGTCCACGGCGATGGCGATGGTGGGGGCCGGGCTCGGCGTCACCCTGGTCTCGGACCTCGGTCTGCGGCTGCTGCGGCCGCCCGGGATCGACGTCGTCGCGCTCACCACGCCGCTGCTGCGGACGGTGTCGATCGCCTACCGGCGCACGGCGTTCCGGCGGCCGGCGTTGCACCTGGTGATCGACGCCGTGCGGGCCTCGGCGGCCGAGCTCGGCCTGGGCACCGAGTCCGCTTTGCCCTGATCCGGGACTTCTTACGGAGTGGTGATCCGGTCCCGCAGCGCAAGATCCCGCCTGATTTTGTCGTACCCCGCGTGTAGCGTCCGAAGTCAAGAAGTTCCACCACCCGGAACAAGGACGGACATGACAGAAGCGTCTACGGTGCACGATTTTCCCGAAAAGTCGGGGAGTGCGTCGAACCGCACCGCGCGGGTCCTGGCGGACCGCGCGGCCGGGGAGGCGTACGTGGCATCGGTGTGCTTCAAGCACGGGCCACCCCGCCTGATCGGCGCGGAGCTGGAGTTCATCGTGCACCACGCCGACGACCCGGCCAGACCCCTCGATCCCGATGTCCTCGCCACGGCGCTGGGCCCGCACACCCCGCGGACACTCCGCCCCGACAGCCCCGCCTCGCCCCTTCCGGCAGGTTCACCAGTGAGCCTCGAGCCCGGGTGCCAGGTCGAGATCTCCGCACTTCCCCAGGCCTCCCTGCGCGACCTCGCCGCAGTGGTCACGGCCGACCTCCACCACCTGCGTGACCGCCTCTCCCGGCACGGCCTCGTGCTGGGCGAAACGGGTATCGACGCCCACCGGCCGCCCCGCCGTCTCCTGCACACGCCGCGCTACGCGGCGATGGAACGCCGGTTCGCGCCGATCGGGCCGGGCGGCCTCACGATGATGGCCGGCACCGCTGGCCTGCAGGTCTGCGTCGACGCGGGGGAGCCGGAGCACTACGCGGCCCGGTGGGCGGCCGCCCACGCGATGGGCCCGCCGCTGCTCGCCCTCTTCGCCAACTCCCGCGTCCACGCCGGTCGCGACACCGGGCACGCCTCCGCCCGGTGGCTGGCGGTGCACGACACGGAAGCGGTCCGCACCCGCACGGCCCGCGTGGCGGGCGACGACCCCGCGGGAGAGTGGGCCGGGCGCATGATGGACGTCCCCCTGATGGTGCTGCCGCGCGGCGACCGGCCGTGGGACGCGCCGGAGGGGCTGACGTTCGCCGACTGGATCGACGGCAGGGGCGCGGCCGCCCTGCTGCCGAGGCCGACGGCGGCGGACCTCGACTACCACCTCACCACGATGTTCACCCCGGTCCGCCCGCAGGGGTACCTGGAGATCCGGTACCTCGACGCGCAGCCGCCCGGCGAGTGGCTGCCGCCGGTGGCCCTGGTCGCCGCGCTGCTCGCCCGTCCGTCCACTGTGGACAAGGTGCGTGACCTCTGCGCACCGGTCGCCGACCGCTGGACCACGGCGGCGCGGCGCGGCCTGGCGGACCCGGACCTGACGGCGGCCGCGGCGGCGCTGGCCGACCTCGGCTGCGCCGAGCTGGGCGCGACGGGGCTGGCGGAGGAGTCGATCACCGAGATCAGCGAGAGCGTGCAGGGGCGCGCGTACCGATCGAGGAGCGAAGCATGAGCACGGAAGCACTGGGTGACCTGAGCGCGCAGGACCTGCGTGCCCGGGCCGCCGAAGCACTGACCCGGGCGCGGGCGCGGAGCGTGGCGCTGACCGACGCCGTGGACGACGAAGACCTGGTCCGCCAGCACTCCAAGCTGATGTCGCCGCTGGTCTGGGACCTGGCGCACATCGGCGTCCAGGAGGAGCTGTGGCTGGTCCGCGACGTCGGCGGCCGGGAGCCGCTGCGCCCGGACATCGACGACATCTACGACGCGTTCCAGCACGCCCGCGCCGACCGGCCGGAGCTGCCGCTGCTCGGCCCGGCCGAGGCGCGCGCGTACGTCAAGCAGGTCCGCGAAAAGGCGTTCGACGTGCTGGAACACGCGCCGATGGAGGGGCGGCGGCTGACCGAGCAGGCGTTCGCGTTCGGCATGATCACCCAGCACGAGCAGCAGCACGACGAGACCATGCTGGCCACCCACCAGCTGCGCAAGGGCGACCCGGTGCTGCACGCGCCGGAGCCGCCGCCCGCGCGGTCGGGCACCCTGCCGGCCGAGGTGCTGGTCCCGGCGGGCGTGTTCACGATGGGCACGTCGGCCGAGCCGTGGGCGCTGGACAACGAGCGCCCGGCGCACGAGCTCGCCGTCGAGGCGTTCTGGCTCGACACGACGCCGGTGACGTGCGGGGCCTACGCCGAGTTCCTGGACAGCGGCGGGTACGCCGACGAGCAGTGGTGGAGCCCGGCAGGCTGGGCCTACCTGCGCGAGAACGGCATCACCGCGCCGCGGTTCTGGCAGCGGGAGCAGGACGGCTGGTGGCGGACCCGGTTCGGGGTCTACGAGCGCGTCGCGGCCGACGAGCCGGTCGTGCACGTCTCCTACTACGAGGCCGAGGCCTACGCGGCCTGGGCGGGGCGGCGGCTGCCGACCGAGGCGGAGTGGGAGAAGGCCGCCCGGTTCGACCCGGCGACCGGCCGCTCGCGGCGGTTCCCGTGGGGTGACGACGAGCCGTCGGCCGAGCACGCCAACCTCGGCCAGCGGCACCTGCGCCCCGCGCCGGTGGGGGCGTACCCGGCCGGCGCGTCGCCGACCGGCGTGCACCAGCTGATCGGCGACGTCTGGGAGTGGACGAGCACGGACCTCCACGGCTACCCGGGCTTCGCGCCGTTCCCGTACCGGGAGTACTCGGAGGTGTTCTTCGGGCCGGAGTACAAGGTGCTGCGCGGCGGCTCCTTCGGCACCGACTCGGCGGCGATCCGGGGCACGTTCCGCAACTGGGACTACCCGATCCGGCGGCAGATCTTCGCCGGCTTCCGCACCGCCCGCGACGCGGCACCCGGCGAGGTGGGCTAGGCGCCATGTGCAGGCACATCGCCTACCTCGGCGAGCCGGTCTCGCCCGCCGAGGCGGTCTTTCGCGCGCCGCATTCCCTGCTGGTGCAGTCCTACGCCCCGGCGGACATGCGCGGCGGCGGCTCGGTCAACGCCGACGGGTTCGGGCTGGGGTGGTACCCCGGCCCGGGCTCGCCGCCGCTGCGCCACCGCCGGTCGACTCCACTGTGGACGGACGAGACGCTGCCGCCGCTGGCCGCGTCGGTGACCTCGGGCGCGTTCGTCGCCGCGGTCCGCAACGGCACCACCGGCATGCCGGTGACCGAAGCGGCCGCGGCGCCGTTCACCGCCGGGCGCTGGCTGTTCAGCCACAACGGCGTCGTCCGCGGCTGGCCGGACTCCCTGGCCGAGGCGGCCAAGACCCTGCCCGTCACCGAGCTGCTCACCCTGGAGGCGCCGACGGATTCGGCGGTGCTCTGGGCCCTCCTGCGGGCCCGGCTGGCGGCGGGGGAGGACCCGCTGACGGCGGTGGCGGGACTGACCACCGCCGTCGAGGCGGCCGCACCCGGCTCCCGGCTCAACTTCCTGCTCACCGACGGCTCGACCCTCATCGGCACGGCCTGGACGCACGCGCTCTCCCTGCTGGAGACCCCGGCCGGCGTGCTGCTGGCGTCCGAACCCCTCGACGGCGATCCGCGCTGGAAACCCGTCCCCGACCAGCACGCCGTGCGCGCCACCGCGGCCGGCGTCGACCTGCTTCCCCTGACCCAGGAGCGCTCATGACCGAAGTCGATCTCGACCACCACCGCTCCGGCGACGCCGTCACCGCGGAACTGCGCGCCGACGTCGTCGCCGGGCTCACGGCGGAGCAGAAGTGGCTGCCGCCCAAGTGGTTCTACGACGCCGACGGCAGCGAGCTGTTCGAGAAGATCACCCAGCTGCCGGAGTACTACCCGACCCGCAGCGAACGCGAGGTGCTGGCCGCGCACGCCACCGACGTCGCGGAGCTGACCGGCGCGCACACGCTCGTCGAGCTGGGGTCCGGGTCGAGCGAGAAGACCCGGCTGCTGCTCGACGCGCTCACCCGCCACGGCACCCTGGAAGCGTTCGTGCCGCTCGACGTCTCCGAGTCCGCGCTGGCCGAAGCGGCCGAAGCCATCTCCAAGGACTACCCGGAGCTGACCGTCCGCGGCGTCGTCGGCGACTTCACCCAGCACCTCGACCTGCTGCCCGGTGGCCAGCCGCGGGTGGTGGCCTTCCTCGGCGGCACGATCGGCAACTTCCTGCCCGCCGAGCGCGCGACCTTCCTCGAGTCGGTGCGCGAGGTCCTGGACGAGGGGGAGTGGCTGCTGCTCGGCACCGACCTGGTCAAGGACCGGGGCATCCTCGAACGCGCCTACGACGACGCCGCCGGCGTCACCGGCGAGTTCGACAAGAACGTGCTGCGGGTGATCAACACCCGGCTGGGCGCGAACTTCGACGTCGACGAGTTCGAGCACGTCTCCTACTGGGACGCGGAGAACGAGTGGATCGAGATGCGGCTGCGGGCCCGCCGCGCGCTGACCGTCGACATCCCCGGTGCCGACCTCACGGTGGCCTTCGCCGAGGGCGAGCACATCCGGACGGAGATCTCGGCCAAGTTCCGCCCGGACGGCGTCGAAACGGAGCTGGCCGCGGCCGGGTTCGCCCTCGACCGCTGGTGGACCGACTCGCAGCAGCGGTTCGGGGTGAGCCTGGCAAGATCTGTGCGTGGCTAATCCTCTCCGGGCGCTCGCCCGGGCCGTCGGCACCCGGCCGTGGCTGATGCGCACGGCCGGGTTCGTCGTCTGGGCGGACAAGAAACTGCATCGGGCGTTCGGCGGCCGGGTGAGCCTCGTGGCGCTCGCCGGGCTGCCGTCGGTCCGCCTCACGACGACCGGGCGCAAGAGCGGGCTGCCCCGCGGTACGAACCTGCTCTGCTTCCCGCGGGGTGACGACCTCGTGCTGACGGCGTCGAACTGGGGCCGCCCGAACGACCCGGCGTGGGCGCTGAACCTCCGGGCCGACCCGAAGTGCCAGGTGGCGCGCGCCGGGAAGCCGGTGGACGTCGTCGCGCGGGAGCTGCACGGCGAGGAGTACGCCGCGATGTGGCGTGAGCTGCTGGAGTTCTGGCCGGGGTACGCGATGGAGCGGAAGGAGGCGGGGCGTTCGTTGCCCGTTTTCGTCCTCACCCGCCCGGATCGGTAGGTTCCCACCATCCTTTCGGCCGGTGACGGGATTCACCGATTTGTGCCAGTCTCTCCCGGGTAACGCGCCGTGACGTCTCGGACGCGCGGCGAGTACGCCACTTAGGGAGGAGACGTCTTGCTGAGATCCACAAGAGGCCGGGTGCGGTCGTTCGCACTGGTGGGGGCGCTCGTGGCCGGACTCGGCGTCACCGGGACGGCCGGCACCGCGGCGGCGGCCGAAGACGCGGTGGTCAAGCCCGCGGTCGTCGGCGCGACCGCCGCCGTCACCTGGGGCACCTGCTCGAGCGACACGCTGGCCGGCGTGCCCGCCGACCAGGTGAAGTTCTACAGCTGCGCGCGCTACCGCGTGCCGATCGACCACGACAACGCCGCGCTGGGCACCATCGACATCGCGCTGCTCAAGCGCGCCGCCCGCACGCCGGACGCCCGCGTCGGCTCGCTGTTCCTCAACCCCGGCGGCCCCGGCGGCTCGGGCCTGCGGATGCCGATCAGCGGCCAGTACTACTTCCAGCCGCAGGTGCTCGACCGGTTCGACCTCGTCGGGTTCGACCCGCGCGGCGTCGGCCAGAGCAACCCGCTGCGCTGCTTCACCACCCAGGAGGACGCCGACGAGGTCTTCGGCGCCCAGATCCCGGTGCCGCTGAGCCGGGCCGAGATCTCCGGCACCCTGGCCAGCTACCGCGACTACGGCAAGTTCTGCAAGAACAACGCCGGTTCGCTGCTGAACCACATGTCCACGAAGGACGTCGTGCGCGACCTCGACACGCTGCGCGCGGCGGTCGGCGACAAGAAGCTCACCTTCGTCGGCTTCTCCTACGGGACGCTGATCGGCTCGACCTACACGTCGATGTTCCCGAAGCAGTCGCGGGCGATCGTCATCGACGGCAACGTCGACCCGGCGCTGCGCACCAGCGACGGCGTGCAGTACGACCGGGAACGCGCGCAGGGCTTCGAGATCTCGCTCGACGGGTTCCTCAAGCGCTGTGACCAGGTCGGCCCGAAGTGCGCGTTCAGCGACGGCACCCCGCGGGCGAAGTTCGACGAACTGCGCGAGTACCTCCGCAAGCAGCCGATCACCATCCCCGGCGGCGGCACGGTGGACATCAACGCGTTCACCGGCGGCGTCTCGAGCGTCCTGTACTCGCCGTCGGCGTTCCCCGGCCTGGCCGAGGACCTGCAGGCGCTCTACACCGCGATCCACCCGGCGGGCGCGCAGGCGCAGACGTTGGCCGCGAAGCAGCTGAAGGTGCTCACCGGTGGCAAGCAGGGCCTGGCCGACCAGAACCCGGACAGCCCCTACACCAGTGACGACTCGTACTTCGCCGTCAACTGCTCGGACAAGCCGTTCAAGATCAAGCAGGAGCAGGTGCCGGACATCGCCGCGAAGTGGGAGCGCGAGTCGCGCACCTTCGGCCGCTACCAGGCGTTCGCCGACACGGCGGGCTGCCCGGTGTGGCCGGCGAAGAAGCCGGACGTCTACCGCGGTCCGTGGCGGGCCAAGACCGACGTCCCGGTGGTCGTGGTGAGCAACTACTACGACCCGGCGACGCAGTACAAGTTCGGCCAGCGCATGGCGGCCGAGCTCGGCAACTCCCGGCTGCTGTCGGTCGACGCGTTCGGCCACTGCATCCTCGGTGACGCGCTGGGCGTCGACAAGGCCGTGGCGGACTACCTGACCGACCTCAAGGTGCCGGCGAACGGGCAGGTGTTCCAGCCGAACGTCCAGCCGTTCGAAACCGCTTAGCAGCAAGGAAAACGGGCCGGGGCGACACTGTCGCCCCGGCCCGTTTCACGTCCCCAGCAAGCGATCCAGCAAGTCCCCGGCGGCCGCTTCCGCTTCGGCGGCGGCGCTCGCGTGGTCGTCGGCGCGGGCGACCAGCATCGCGATCTCGTTCATCCCGGCGAGCAGGACGTGTGCGAAGAGGTCCACGCGCGCCGCCGGGATCCGGCCGTCGCGCCGCAATGCCGCCTTGATCTTGCCGAGCGTGCGTTCCTCGTCGATCTCCCGCCACCGCTGCCAGCCCAGCACGGCCGGGGCGTCGATGAGCATCACCTGGCGCACCACGGGATCGCGGGTGCTCCGGATCCAGGCGAGACACGCGGCGCGCAAGGCCGTCACCGGGTCGGTCATGCCCTCGACGGCTTTCGCGCCCTCCGCGCCGACCCGTTCGTAGACGGTGTCCAGGACCGCGGCGAACAACGCGTCCTTGCCGGGGAAGTGGTGGTAGAGCGCGCCCCGGCTCACCTCGGCGGCCCGCAGGACGGCCTCGATCGAGGTCCCGTCGTAGCCGTGTTCGGTGAACAGGCCGGTGGCGACCGCGACGAGGTGCTCGCGGGTCGCCTGGCCGCGGTCGATCTTCTTGTTCATGCGAGTCGGCAGCCTCCGTCGTTGACAAACCGACTGACGGTCTGTTCATACTAGACCGTCAGTCGGTTTACTTCTGGAGGGACTGTACCGATGGACTTGCGAACCTGGGAGGACCAGCGCGGGCGCGTGTCGACGGCGTCCGGCGAGGTGAGCTACACCGACGTGGGCGAGGGGCCGGTCGCGCTCTTCGTGCACGGCGTGGGAACGAACAACCTGTTGTGGCGCAAGGTGATCACCGAGCTCGCGGGGGAGCGGCGGTGCATCGCGCCCGATCTGCCGGGCCACGGCGCCTCGCCGGTGACCCCCGAGCAGGACCTGAGCCTGAACGGGCTGGCGCGGCTGCTCGGTGACTTCTGCGAGTCGCTGGAGCTGGGCGGACTCGACGTCGTCGCCAACGACACCGGCGGCGCGGTCGCGCAGGTCTTCGCCGTGCAGAACGCCGGCCGGCTCCGCACGCTCACCCTGACCAACTGCGACACGCAGGGCAACCTGCCGCCCGAGGCGTTCCGCCCGGTCGTCGAGCTGGCCGAACGAGGGAAGCTGGCGCCGCTGCTGGTCCAGCTCACCGCGGACCCCGCGCGGGCGCGGACCGGGGCACTCGGCGGGGGCTACGAACACCCCGGACAGCTGTCCGACGAGGTCCTGGCCGCCTTCGTGCGGCCGGTCGGCGGCACGCTCGAGGCGGCCCGGCAGTTCGAGCGGCTGCTGACGTCGGTCCGCGGCGAGGAGCTGGACGCGATCGAGCCGCTGCTCAAGGAGTTCCGGGTGCCGACGCTGCTCGTGTGGGGCACCGGTGACCCGAACTTCGGGATCGAGTGGGCGAACCGCTTCCGCGACGCCGTCCCCGGGGTGACCGAGGTCGTCGAGGTACCCGGCGCGAAGCTGTTCTTCCCCGACGAGCGTCCGGAAGACCTCGTCCCGCACCTGCGTCGCCACTGGGCGTAGTGATCATCACAGCCTCGCGCCGCGGTCCCGGCGCTACAGTGGCCGGGTTGATCAACCACGAGCAACGGAAGCGAGGTGAGCGGCACATGCCAGCGGACAGTCACGGGACGATCGGGCGTGCGCTCACCGGAGGCTTCCGGCTGGGCTGAGCTCGTCCGGTCTCCTCCTGTCCGGCAGTGCGCGCACGCCGGAAACGAGTCGGACATGACCACCTTCGAAATGCTGCTGCGCGTCGGCACCGGCGTCGGCCTGGGCGCCGTCATCGGGGTCGAGCGCCAGTTCCGCGCCCGGATGGCCGGGTTGCGTACCAACGCACTGGTCGCGGTCGGCGCGACGCTGTTCGTGCTGCTGTCCGCCCACGGGTTCGGCGGGCTGGCTTCGAGCGGCGACGCCGACCCGACCCGGGTGGCCGCGCAGATCGTCTCGGGCATCGGGTTTCTCGGTGCCGGTGTCATCATGCGCGACGGCCTCAACGTCCGCGGTCTCAACACGGCGGCGACGCTGTGGTGCTCGGCCGCGGTGGGCTCGCTCGCCGGGGCCGGGCTGTACGGGGTCGCGGCGGCCGGAACCGCCGTCGTGGTCGGGGTGAACGTGGTGCTCCGGCCGCTGGGCCGGGTCGTCGACCGGCGCCCGGAATCGGGTGACGAGACGTCGGCGAGGTACGCGTTCCAGGCGGTGACGCGCGACGCGACCGAGGCGCACGTGCGGGCGCTGCTCGTGCAGTCGTTGAACCGCACGGACTTCCGGCTGCTGTCGGTGCTGAGCACCGACCGGGACGATCGCACGGTCGAGGTTCGCGCCGAGCTGGTCGGCGACCAGCGCGACGACGCCCAGGTGGAGGCGGCGGTGTCCCGGCTTTCGCTGGAGCCGTCGGTTTCCAGCGTGCGCTGGGAAGCCGTGCCGGCTTGACCGAGGAACTCCTCGAGTAGCTCGTCGAAGCGGGCGGGCTGTTCGGCGTTGAGCTGGTGCGTGGTGTCATCGATCGAGACCCACTCGGCGTGGGGCGCTTCGCGCTCGATCCGGATCACGTGCTCGAACGCCGCGCCGCTGAACCCGCCCGGGTGCGGGAAGGGCCTCCCCGCCGAAGCGACGGGAAGGCCCTCCGAAAGCGGGGAACCCTTACGCCTGCGTCATCTTCCGCAGCACGTACTGCAGGATGCCGCCGTTGCGGTAGTAGTCCGCCTCGCCCGGCGTGTCGATGCGGACGTCCGCCTCGAACTCCACCTTGGTGCCGTCCGCCTTGGTGGCGGTGACGTGCACCGTGCGCGGGGTGTCGCCGTCGTTGAGCGCCGTGATGCCCGAGATGTCGAACGTCTCGGTGCCGTCGAGGCCCAGCGAAGAAGCCGACTCGCCCTGCGGGAACTGCAGCGGGATGACGCCCATGCCGATCAGGTTCGAGCGGTGGATGCGCTCGAACGACTCGGTGATGACCGCGCGCACGCCCAGCAGCGAGGTGCCCTTGGCCGCCCAGTCGCGCGACGAACCCGAGCCGTACTCCTTGCCGCCCAGCACGACCAGCGGGGTGCCCGCCGCCGCGTAGTTCTGCGCCGCGTCGTAGATGAACGCCTGCGGGGCGCCCTCCTGCGTGAAGTCGCGGGTGTAACCGCCCTGGACGTCGTCCAGGAGCTGGTTGCGCAGGCGGATGTTCGCGAACGTGCCGCGGATCATCACCTCGTGGTTGCCGCGCCGCGAGCCGTAGGAGTTGAAGTCCTTCTTCTCCACGCCGTGCTCGGTCAGGTACTGCGCGGCCGGGGTGCCCGGCTTGATCGCGCCGGCGGGGGAGATGTGGTCGGTGGTGACCGAGTCGCCCAGCTTCGCCAGCACGCGCGCGCCGGAGATGTCGGTGACCGCGGCCGGCTCCGGCGTCATGCCCTCGAAGTACGGGGGCTTCCGGACGTAGGTGGACTCGGCGTCCCACTCGAAGGTCTTGCCCTCCGGCGTCGGCAGCGCCTTCCAGCGCTCACCGCCGTCGAAGACGTCGGCGTAGTCCTTGGTGAACATCTCCTGCGTGATCGCGTAGTCGATGGTCTCCTGGATCTCCTGCGCGGTCGGCCAGATGTCCTTGAGGAAGACGTCGGTGCCGTGCTCGTCCTGGCCCAGCGGCTGGTTCGCGAAGTCGAAGTCCATCGTGCCGGCCAGCGCGTAGGCGATGACCAGCGGCGGCGACGCGAGGTAGTTCATCTTCACGTCGGGGTTGATCCGGCCTTCGAAGTTCCGGTTGCCCGAGAGCACCGAGACCGCGGTGAGGTCGTTCTCCTGGATCGCGGCGGAGATCTCGTCCGAGAGCGGGCCCGAGTTGCCGATGCAGGTGGTGCAGCCGTAACCGACCAGGTGGTAGCCCAGCTTCTCCAGGTACGGCCACAGGTTGGCCTTGGTGTAGTAGTCGGTGACGACCTGCGAGCCCGGCGCCATCGACGTCTTGACCCACGGCTTGACCGCGAGGCCCTTGTCCACGGCGTTGCGCGCGAGCAGCGCGGCGCCGAGCATGACCGACGGGTTCGAGGTGTTGGTGCACGAGGTGATCGAGGCGATCACCACGGCGCCGTGGTCGAGCACGAACTCGCCGCGGTCGGAGGTCGAGACCTTGACCGGCTTGCTCGGGCGGCCCGACGCGCCGTTCGCGGCGGAGCTGGTGACCGGCGCGGCGTCGTCCTCGGCGAACGACAGCGACGGGGCGTCGCTGGCCGGGAAGGACTCCTCCGAAGCCTCGTCCATCTTGGTGTGCGGCGTGGTGTCCTCGCCGTCCACGTAGTCGTGGATCGACTTGCGGAACGCCGACTTCGCGTCCGACAGCTCGATGCGGTCCTGCGGGCGCTTCGGGCCGGCGATCGACGGGACGACCGTCGACAGGTCCAGCTCGAGGTACTCGGAGTAGGACGCCTCGTGCGACGGGTCGTGCCAGAGGCCCTGCTCCTTGGCGTAAGCCTCGACCAGCGCGACCTGCTCGGCCGAGCGGCCGGTCAGCTTGAGGTAGCGGACGGTCTCCTCGTCGATCGGGAAGATCGCCGCGGTGGAGCCGAACTCCGGGCTCATGTTGCCGATGGTGGCGCGGTTGGCCAGCGGCACCGCGGCCACGCTCTCGCCGTAGAACTCGACGAACTTGCCGACCACGCCGTGGCGGCGCAGCATCTCGGTGATCGTCAGCACGACGTCGGTGGCGGTGACGCCGGCCGGGATCTCCCCGGTCAGCTTGAAGCCGACGACGCGCGGGATCAGCATCGAGACCGGCTGGCCCAGCATGGCGGCCTCGGCCTCGATGCCGCCGACGCCCCAGCCCAGCACGCCCAGGCCGTTGACCATGGTGGTGTGCGAGTCGGTGCCGACGCAGGAGTCGGGGTAGGCCTGCCCGTTGCGGGACATCACCGTGCGGGCGAGGTGCTCGATGTTGACCTGGTGCACGATGCCGGTGCCGGGCGGGACGACCTTGAACTCGTCGAAGGCGCCCTGGCCCCAGCGCAGGAACTGGTAGCGCTCGCGGTTGCGCTCGTACTCGATCTCGACGTTGCGCTCGAAGGCGTCCGGGCGGCCGAAGACGTCGATGATGACCGAGTGGTCGATGACCAGCTCGGCCGGCGCGAGCGGGTTGACCTTGTCCGGGTCGCCGCCGAGGTCGGTGACGGCCTCGCGCATGGTGGCGAGGTCGACTACGCAGGGGACGCCGGTGAAGTCCTGCATGATCACGCGGGCGGGCGTGAACTGGATCTCGATCGACGGGTCGGCCTTCGGGTCCCACGAGCTCAGCGCGCGGATGTGGTCGGCGGTGATGTTCGCGCCGTCCTCGGTGCGCAGCAGGTTCTCGAGCAGGACCTTGAGGCTGTACGGCAGGCGCTCGGCGCCCTCGACCTTGTTCAGGCGGAACACCTCGTACGAGGCGTCGCCGACCTTCAGCGTGTCTTTGGCGCCGAAGCTGTCCTTGCTGGCAGGTGCGGTCACGTCTAACTCCAGTGGCATGGACTTCCGCGCCGGTGCGGCGGTCGAGTCCCGGGTCAGTTCGGTCAGTTCGGGTGTCGTGCGGTCCGCACGGGGCGGACGCGAGTCTTGCGCACCCCCACCGTAGGACCGGATTCGGGATGGCACACCTCGCGGTGGCTCAAACAGTACGCGCGTCCTGTTTGGGGTTCAAGACGACACGCGGTGTGGGCTGCGCCATCCGCGCCGGGGGTCCCTCAATAAGGGGAATTGGTGCCTACGGTGTGTAAGTTTCCGATGATGCTTGTGATAGTGGTGTGACTGCAGTGACGCGCGATGTGCGCAGGTGAGCGGAGGTGGCGGTCGTGCCGGAACGGCGCAGGGGCGAGAAGGTGCCCGGCACACGCCGTGGACTGACCGTGAGCACCCTGGTCCTGGTGATCTTGTTCGGGGCCGGCGGCACCGGCCTGGCCGCGCCCCCGCCGCCGCCCAACCCGAGCGACTCGGAGCTGAACAACAGCAAGGCCCAGGCGAACGCGAAGGCCGGTGAGGTCGGCCGGCTGACCAACCAGCTGGCCCAGGCCGAGCAGAGGCTGTCCCAGCTGCAGGACGACGTCGAGCTCAAGCAGGAAGAGGCCAACAAGGCCCTGGTCGACCTGCAGGCCGCGCAGGACGCCGCGGCGCAAGCCGAGAACGACGCGAAGGCCGCCCGGACCGAGGCGGACGCGGCCGCCGCGGCCATCGAGAAGGCCCGCGGCGATCTCAAGACCTTCGCCGCCGCGAGCTTCCAGCAGGGCAGCACGGTCGGCTCGCTCTCGGCGTATCTGAGCGCCGACAGCCCCAAGGACATGCTGGCCCGCGCGCAGCTGCTCGACGCCGTCGGTGGCGACCGGCTCAACGCCCTCGACCGGCTCCAGCAGGCGCAGACCGAGAAGTCGAACAAGGACTCGGCGGCCCGCAAGGCCGCCGAGATCGCGCAGCAGAAGCAGGACGCCGCCCGCCAGGCGAAGCACAGCGCGGACTCCGCGCAGTCGGCCGCCGTCACGGCCCAGGACAACCAGGCGTCGCAGAACACCCAGCTCGAGAAGAACAAGTCCGACGTCGAGCAGCAGCTGTACGCCGCCCAGTCGAAGGTCAGCGGCCTGCAGGGCCAGCGGCAGCGCTACCAGGACTGGCTCGCCCAGAAGCAGCGCGAAGACGACGAGCGCGCCCGCCAGGCCGCGCTCGGCTCGTCCGGCGGTGGGGGCGGCCGCCCGGCGAGCAGGCCGCCGGCGGGCCCGGCCGGCTCGTCGATCGAGGCGGTCATCGCCCGGGCGCTGTCGAAGATCGGCCTGCCCTACGCCTGGGGCGGCGGCAACGCGAGCGGCCCGACCCGCGGCATCCGCGACGGCGGCGTCGCCGACCGCTACGGCGACTACAACAAGATCGGCTTCGACTGCTCCGGCCTGATGATCTACGCCTTCGCCGGGGTCACGGGCCTGCCGCACTACAGCGGCTACCAGTACACGTCGGGGCGCCGGGTCCCGCTCTCGCAGATGCGCCGCGGCGACATGCTGTTCTGGGGTGGGGCCGGCGGCATCCACCACGTCGCGCTCTACCTGGGCGGCGGGCAGATGGTCGAGGCGCCGCAGTCCGGCCTGCGGGTCCGGGTCTCGCCGGTGCGCTACGGCGGGATCATGCCGTACGCGACCCGGCTGATCGGCTGAAACTCGCTCGACGCCCGCGCCGGGCGGGCGACAGGATCGCCCGGTGGACGACGAACTGAACGCGCTGCGGCGCACCCGGATGCGCTGGAACACGCCGCTGTCCGAGCCCCACGCGGAGCTGCTGCTCGACCGGATGGACCTGGGGGAGGGCCGGCTCGTCGACCTCGGCTGCGGCTGGGGCGAGCTGCCGCTGCGGGCGGCCGCCCGCGCGCCCGGCCTGCGCGTGACGGGCATCGACACCGACGTGACCGCCCTCGACCGCGGGCGGGCCGCGGCCGCCGAGCGTGGCTTGGCGGTGGACTTCACCGAGGCGGAGGCCGCGACCTGGCCGGGACCGGCCGACCGGGCCTTCTGCATCGGCGCCGCCCACGCTTTCGGCTCGACGAAGGCCGCGCTCGCCCGGCTCGCCGAGGTGGTTCCCGCCGGCGGCCGGCTGCTCTACGGCGACGGCTTCTGGGCGGCCCCGCCGAACCCGGCGGCGCTGGAGATCTTCGGCCCGGACACGCTGACGCTGCCGGAACTGCTCGAAGCGGCCGACGCCGCGGGCTGGCGCGCGCTGCACCTCAGCACGGCCGACCAGCTCGAATGGGACGACTTCGAGTCGACGTCGAAGGCGGCCTGGCAGGAATGGCTCCTGGCGCACCCGGACGACCCGCGGGCCGGGGCGGTGCGAGAGTGGCTCGACGAGCGGCTGCGCCAGTACGTCCGGGACTACCGGGGCGTACTGGGACTCGCCTACCTCGTGCTCGGCCGCTGAGGTCAGCGCTCGCGTTTCAGC
>NZ_CABVGP010000005.1 GCF_902497555.1 Amycolatopsis camponoti
GGGCATCGTCGACGACGAAGAGACCGGCGAGATCACCGACAACGCGGCGCTGCGGCAGCTCAACCACGCCCAGCGCGTCGCCGAGGGCGTCGACCTGGAGATCCACCGCAACACCTGGCGCTACACGCGGCTGATCGAGCGGCAGCGGCGTGACCTGCTGGTGCACCGCGACAAGGTGCTTCGCACCGCGTACGCGGCGGAGCAGCTGGAGAAGGCGCACCCGGAGAAGTTCGGCGAGCTGAAGGAAAAGCTGGACGACCAGGACAAGCTGGAGCAGATGTGCCGCGAGGTGCTGCTGTTCCACGTCGACCAGCTCTGGTCCGACCACCTGGCGTTCCTGACCGACGTCCGCGAGAGCATCCACCTCCGGGCGCTCGCGCGGGAGACGCCGCTGGACGAGTTCCACCGCGCGGCGATCCCGGAGTTCCACAAGATCATCGCCGAGGCCGACTCCCGGGCGGCGAAGACGCTCGAAGAGGCCGAGCTGACCGACGAGGGCATCGACCTCGGCGAGGCCGGCGTCCGGCGGGCGAACACGACGTGGACGTACCTCGTGCACGACAACCCGTTCGACTCGGACTTCGAGCAGACCATCAAGAAGGTCCGGAGCATGATCAAGCGGAAGTAGTCCCGTTCCGGAAAACCCCCGTCCGGTTAGTCCGGGCGGGGGTTTTCTCGTTTGCCCGAGCCGGAAGAATCGGGGCATGCGCAAGATCCCGACGCTGTTCCGTCGCGACCCCGAAGACCTCCGGCGTGTGACCCGCGAAGTACACCCCGAGTGCCAGTGGGTGCTCGACGGCCAAGGCGTGGCCACCCGCAAGTACGACGGCACCTGCGTCCGGCTCGACGAGTCCGGCGACTGGTGGGCGCGGCGCGAGGTGAAGCCGGGGAAGACCGCGCCGGACGGGTTCGAAGCCGTGCAGACCGACCCGGAGACGGGCAAGACGGTCGGCTGGGAGCCGGTCGGGCAGTCGTCGTTCGCGGCGTTCTTCGAGGAGGCGCAGGAGCGGCTCTTCGGTGCGGCGCCCGGCACCTACGAGCTGTGCGGGCCGAAGGTCAACGGCGATCCGGAGAAGCTCGGCACGCACCGGCTGGTCCCGCACGCGACCGCGCAGGAGTTCGCCGGCGTCCCGCGCGACTACGACGGGCTGATGGCGTGGCTGCTCGCGCACCCGGAGTTCGAGGGCGTCGTCTGGCACCACCGGGACGGGCGGATGGCGAAGCTCAAGCACCGGGACGCGGTCGCGTCGGCCTAGGTGGCATTTCGCCCACATTCGCTCGGCTGACCGGGTGGCCGTGAGCCAGAATGGCGGCATGCCGCAACTGCGCATCGCGCTCGCCCAGGTCAACCCCACCGTCGGTGACCTCGACGGCAACGCCGACCTGCACGTCGCCTGGACCCGCAAGGCCGCCGAAGCCGGCGCCCACGTGGTCGTCTTCCCCGAGATGTCGCTGACCGGGTACCCCGTCGAGGACCTCGCGCTGCGCAAGACCTTCGCCGCCGCCTCCCGGCAAGGCGTCGAGTCGCTGGCGCGCCGCCTCGACGAGGCCGGCTGCGGCGAAGTGCTGACCTACGTCGGCTACCTCGACCTCGACGAGGTCGGCCCGCGCGACGCGGCGGCGGCGCTCTACCGCGGCGAGGTCGTCGCGCGGCAGTTCAAGCACCACCTCCCGAACTACGGCGTTTTCGACGAGCACCGCTGGTTCAAGCCGGGCACCACGCTCGACGTCGTCCGGTTCCACGGGCTCGACATCGGCATGGTCGTCTGCGAGGACATCTGGCAGGACGGCGGCCCGATCTCGGCGCTGGGCCGCGCGGGCGTCGACCTCGTGGTGGCGCCGAACGCGTCGCCGTACGAGCGGTCGAAGGACGAGCAGCGGCTGCCGCTCATCGCCCGCCGCGCCGCCGAAGCCGGCGCGCCGCTGGTCTACACCAACCAGATCGGCGGCCAGGACGACCTCGTCTTCGACGGCGACTCGCTCGTCGTCGGCGCGGACGGCGCGCTGCTGGCGCGCGCGCCGCAGTTCGTCGAGCACCTGCTCGTGCTGGACATGGACCTCACCGCGGGCGGGCACGCCGGCGACGGCGAGCTCGAAGGCCTGCACGTCCGGCGGCGCGTGCTGAGCGAGGAGCCGGTGCCGTCGTACGAGCCGACGGCCGAGCCGGTGATCAGCGAGCCGCTGTCGGACGAGGCCGAGGTGTGGTCGGCGTTGGTCGTCGGGCTGCGGGACTACGTGCACAAGAACGGCTTCTCGTCGGTGACGTTCGGGTTCTCCGGCGGCATCGACTCGGCGGTCTGCGCGTCGCTGGCCGCGGACGCGCTGGGCGGCGACAACGTCTACGGCGTCTCGATGCCGTCGAAGTACTCGTCGGGACACTCGAAGGACGACGCCGAAGACCTCGCGCGGCGGATCGGGGCGCACTACCGGGTCGAGCCGGTCGAGGACATGGTCCGCGTCTACGTCGACCAGCTGCACCTGACGGGCCTGGCCGAGGAGAACATCCAGGCGCGGACGCGGGGCATGCTCCTGATGGCACTGTCCAACTTGGACGGTCACTTGGTGCTGGCCACCGGCAACAAGACCGAGCTGGCCGTCGGGTACTCGACGATCTACGGCGACGCGGTCGGCGCGTTCGCCCCGATCAAGGACGTCTTCAAGACGCACGTCTGGCAGCTGGCGCGCTGGCGCAACGCCGAGGCGGCGAAGCGCGGCGAGACGCCGCCGATTCCGGAGAACTCCATCTCGAAGCCGCCGTCGGCCGAGCTGCGGCCGGGCCAGGTCGACACCGACTCGCTGCCCGACTACGCGCTCCTCGACGACATCCTCGACGACTACGTCGAGGGCGACCGCGGCTACGCGGACCTGGTGTCCGCCGGGTTCGAGCCGGAGACGATCGACCGCGTGGTGCGGATGGTCGACAAGGCCGAGTACAAGCGGCGCCAGTACCCGCCGGGCACGAAGATCACGTTCAAGGCGTTCGGGCGGGACCGGCGGCTGCCGATGACCAACCTGTGGCGCGAGGGCAAGGCCTGACCTCAGCTCAGGGCGACCTGGCGGCCTTCCGGCGTGCGGAGGGCCGCGTTCAGGCCCGCCTTGTCGGCACGGCGGACCAGGAGCTCCAGGCCCAGCGCGTCGGTCGCCGTCCGGACCGACGCCGGGTCCGGGTGGGCGCCGGTGACCATCAGCAGCGGGATCGACGGCAGGCCGCGTGTGGTCGGGTGGGGCGTGCTGCCCCAGTCGATGAGGAACGGGCGGAGTGTGCCCGGCGCGCTCGGTGGGGTCAGGCGCCAGCGCAGCACCTCGCCGTCCGCGGTCTCGCGGGACATCTCGAGCGCGTCGCCCGGGTCGAAGCCGTGCGCGCGGGCCTCGGCGATCGTCGCGTCGAGGTCGGTGGTGCGGACCGCCCACGCGACCAGCGCCGGCTCGGTCAGCTCGTCGATGCCGAACGGCCGCGGCGCGTCCGGCTCGGGCTGCGCCGGATCCGGGCCGACGACCTCCAGGTACATGCCGGCGCCGAGGTCGGCGAGGTGGTTGGCGGTGCCGAGGCCGACGTGGCTGCCGCCGGGGGCGGGCGTGACGCCGGTGAGCGCGGTGACGCGGGCGACGGCCTCGGCGAGGTCCGGGCCGGCGTAGACGAGGTGATCGAGCACGGCGCCATCATCCCGCGCCGACAGCGCTCGCCGCATCGACCATCCCGTGGCCGTAGTAGGTCGTGCCGGCCTTCGTCTCCCGGCAGACCGTGTCGGGGCACGGAAGCGGAGTCGCCGTCTCGTAAAGGGCCCGCTTGACGCGCTCGGCGCTCCACCACGGGTGCTCGCTCGCGATCAGCGCGGCGACGCCGCTCGCGTGCGGCGCGGCCATCGACGTCCCGCTCGCCGACCGGTATTCGCCGTTCGGCCAGGTCGACCAGACGCGCGCGCCGGGAGCGGCGACGCTGATCCGGGACGCGGAGTAGTTGGAGAAGCTCGCCTTCAGCAGCTTTTCGTCGAGCGCGCCGGTGCCGACGACGCCGGGCAGCTCGTGCGGCAGCCGCGTGCAGGTCGGGTTGATCGTGCGTTCCACCGGGGTGCTGTCGGCCGGGCTTTCGCGGTCGACCGAACGCGTGTCGAGGTCGATGCCGGCGTTGCCCGCGGAGGCGACCACGAGGACGTTCCGGCGCTGGGCGTAGGCGACCGCGCGGCCGACGGCGAGCTTCGCCGCGGCCTGGTCCGGCTGGTCGTCGCAGTTGTAGCGCCACGGGATCGAGCGGTAGCTGTTGTTGGTGACGGCGAAGCCGTGTTCGGCGGCCCAGACGAACCCGCAGACCATGCTTTCGGCCGTCTCGGTGTCGTCGAGCTCGGCGAGCTTCACCGCGGCGATGCGGACCCCGGGCGCGACGCCGACGACGCCGGATCCGTTGCGGGCCGCGGCGATCGTGCCCGCGACGTGCGTGCCGTGGCCGTCGAGCGTCGGCCGCCAGGCGCCGGGGCCGCGGTCGGCCCAGCCGGACAGGCAGGACACGGAGTTCTTGGCGTCGAACGCTTTCGTCAAGTCGGGGTGGGTGTCGTCGACGCCGACGTCGAGCACGCCGACGAGGGTGCGCTTGCTGCCTTCGGTGACTTCGTGCGCTTCGGGCAGGTGCAGCGCCGAGACGTCCCAGGCGGTGCCCTCGGGCGGCACCTGGCCGGAGTTCGGCGAGTTCGGCCCGGTGTAGCGGAGGTCCTTGCGGGGCGCGAAGAACTCCTTCGGGATCTTCGCGGTGCGCGTCGCGCCCACGGCGTCGATGCCGGGAGTCTTGCGGACCTTCGCGGCGAAGTCGTCCTTCGCCGTGTACGCGACGACGACGCCGATCTGGGGGTAGCTCGCGACCACCGTGCCGCCGGCTTTCCGGATGACGTGCTCCGCCCACGACGTGTGGTGCGTGACGACGACGTGCGGCATGACCAGCGGATCCGCGGCCGCGGGAGTGACGATCAGGCCGAGCAGGATCGCCGTCACCAGGAATACTCGCCGCACCCAAGCCTCCTCGAATCGCCCAAACCGAACTTAGCGATCATTCGCGGCGGCGACACCCCTCTTCGGTCGTAGGCTGACGGGATGACGACGGGGCTCACGGTGTTCGACACGGCGATCGGCGTCTGCGGGCTCGCCTGGCGCGGGGACGTCGTGGCCGGGACGTCGCTGCCCGACGGGGACGCCGCCCGGACCCGCGCGTCGCTGGCCCGGCGCTTCCCGGACGCGGTCGAGGGCCCGCCGCCGTCGCCGGTGCAAGCCGCGGTCGACGGGATCGTGGCGTTGCTGAGCGGGGCGCGGGTCGAGCTGGCTTCGGTCCCGTTGGACTTCTCGGGCGTGCCGGAGTTCAACCGGCGCGCGTACGAGATCGCGCGGACGATCCCGCCGGGCCGGACGCTGACCTACGGCGACATCGCGCACCGGCTCGGCATGCCGGGCTCGGCGCAGGCCGTCGGGCAGGCGATGGGGCACAACCCGTTCCCGATCATCGTGCCGTGCCACCGGGTCCTGGCGGCCGGTGGCAAGGACGGCGGGTTCTCGGCCCGGGGCGGGGTCGGGACGAAACGCCGGATGCTGGTGATCGAGGGCGCGCTGGCCGACGAGCCGACCCTGTTCTGAGCGGCCCGCCCACCGCTGGGGCGAGCGGGCCGCGAACGGACGACACGCGTACCCGGACGGTCAGCTCGCGTACCTGGACGGACGACACGCGTACCTGGACGGACGACTCACGTGGCTGGGCTCCAGGGCTTCATCCACGGGGTCGCGGGCCAGCCCTCAGCCGCTGCCATCAGGGGGATCGCCGTGGCGCCGTCGACGTGCTCGCGGATGATGTCCGCGTGGCCCGCGTGGCGGGCCGTCTCCTCGATCAGGTGCAGCAGCACCCAGCGGACCGACCACGCCTCGACGTCCTGCGGGTACCACGGGACGCCCTTCGGCACCGGGACCGGCTGGCCGAGGTCCTCGATCCCCGCGATGACCTCCGCCGTGCGGGCCGCCACCTCGTCGTAGCGCGCCAGGACGCTCGCCAGCGTCTCCGACGGCCCCAGGCTGTACGCCGCTTGGTAGTCCGCCGTCGCCTCGTCGAACGGCTTCTGCGGCAGCCCCAGCAGGATGTCGATCCAGCCGTCTTCCGTCGACGCCACGTGCTTGACCAGGCCGCCCACCGACAGCGAGCTCTTCGTCGGCGTGAGCCGGGCCTGCTCGTCCGTCAGCCCGTGGGCCGCCACCTTCAGCACGTGCCGCTGCTGCTCCAGGTACCGCAGCAGCCCGTCACGCTCGTCGGCCACCGGGGGCACGTTTCCCGCCATCGAGATCAGCTCCTTCGCGCTCGTCCCCGGAATCGTGCCACCCACCACCGACATTTCCGGCGCGACCGCTCAGCCGCCCCGGGGCGCGTGCCGGGGCGCCGGCTTGATGAAGGCGTACGCACCGCCGACGCCGTACAGGACGGCGCGCACCACCTGCTGGAACCGGCTGACCACGCCTTCGGCCGTGTCCAGCTGCCGCGCGAGCACGAGCGCGGCCCAGGTGACCAGCACGATCACGAGCCCGGCGACGGCGAGCGCGCGCCAGCCCGGCGGCCACCACAGGATCAGGCTGATCACCCCGACCGTGAGCACGACCGTCGCCAGCAACGAGAGCACGTCGCTCTGCTCCGGGTAGGCGGCCTGCAGCAGCGCGACCACCCCGAACACGCTCACCGAGATCGAGCTGAGCCGCGCCGTCCAGTGGACCGGCCCGAGCCGGTGCAGCGGGGGCCCGGCGAGCAGGAACGCGACCCCCGAGACGGCCAGCAGGACGCGGAACACCGGCGGGCCGGTCAGCAGCGCCTCGACCGGGTCGTGCACCGGCGAGACGCCCGTCGGGAGGAAGAACTCCAGGAGCCATCCCGAATACGCGAGGACGGCCAGTCCCATGAGGAGGGCCGAGGCTATCCGAGCCGTGCGCACGAGGCACACATTAAGCGACCCCGGCCACCTCGGCCGCACCACCGTGATCAGACCGACCGAGTCGTTACGCCTGCGGACGGACGAAGGGGAACAGGACCGTCTGGCGGATCGAGGCCCCGGTGAGCATCATGAGCAGCCGGTCGACGCCAAGGCCGAGCCCGCCGGTCGGCGGCATGCCGTGCTCCAGGGCCAGCAAAAAGTCTTCGTCCAGCTCCATCGCTTCGACGTCTCCGCTCGCCGCGCGCAGCGACTGGGCCTCCAGCCGACACCGCTGCTCGATCGGGTCGGTCAGCTCGGTGTAGGCGGTGCCGACCTCGGATCCGAACGCGATGAGGTCCCAGCGCTCGGCCAGCCGCGGGTCCTCGCGGTGCTGGCGGGTGAGCGGCGAGACGTCGGTCGGGTAGTCCGTGTAGAAGGTCGGCAGCACGGTCGCGCCCTCGACGAGGTGCTCGAACGCCTTGAGCACGAGGTCGCCGTGGCTCGGCTCCTCCCCCACCGGCACGCCCGCGGCCTCGCACAGCCGCCGCAGGTCGGCGACCGACGTCCCCGAGCCGATCTGCTCCCCGAAGGCCGCCGAGACGGCGTCGTGCACCGTGATCACCGGCCAGTCGCCGGAGATGTCGTGCTCGACGACCCGGCCGTCCGCGTCGGGCCGGCGCACGACCTGGGCGCCGTACGCCGCTTCGGCCGCGTGCTGGACCAGCTCCCGCGTCAGCGTCCGCATCGTGTCGTAGTCGGCGTACGCCTGGTACGCCTCGAGCATCGTGAACTCGGGGTTGTGCGTCGCGTCGACGCCCTCGTTGCGGAAGTTCCGGTTCAGCTCGAAGACGCGCTCGACGCCGGCGACGCACAGCCGCTTCAGGTACAGCTCGGGCGCGATCCGCAGGTACATCCGCATGTCGTAGGCGTTGATGTGCGTGACGAACGGACGCGCGTTGGCGCCGCCGTGGACCGTCTGCAGCATCGGCGTCTCGACTTCGAGGTAGTCGGCGTGGTGCAGGCGCTCGCGCACCGCGCGGACCACCGTGGACCGCAGCCGCAGCATGGTCGTCGAGTCCGGGTTGACCGCGAGGTCGAGGTAGCGCTGCCGCACCCGCGTCTCCGGGTCGGTGAGGCCCTTCCGCTTGTCCGGCAACGGGTGCAGGCACTTCGCGGTGACCGTCCACTCGTCGACGAGCACCGAAAGCTCGCCCCGCTTCGACGTCACGACCTGGCCGCTGACGCCGACGTGGTCGCCGAGGTCGACGCCGGTCCGCCAGCCCGTGAGGTCGAGCTCACCGGCCTCCAGCATCAGCTGGATCTCGCCGCTGAAGTCCTTGACGCGCGCGAAGCACAGGCCGCCGAGCGTGCGCATCGCCAGCACGCGCCCGGCGATCCGGACGCGGTGGCCGGTGGCGCTGTCCGGCGGCAGCCCGGTGAACTTCCTGACGACGTCGCCGATGTGGTCGTCCCGGCGGAACCCGACCGGGTACGGGTCGATCCCGGCCTCGCGCAGCTTTTCGAGCTTGGCCATCCGGACGCGGACCTGGTCCGGCCGCCGGGCCGGCTTGGCCGCCGGGACCGCCGCGGACTCCTCGATCTCCCGGACGCGCGCGACGAAGTCGTCGCCGACCGTCTCCAGGCGCAGCGCCCGCGACCGTCCGGTCGGGACGAACCCTTCGAGCGCGCCCGCGACGATGCCGACGCGCGGGAGCCGCCGCGCCGAGGAGTAGCAGAGGAACCGCGGCTCCCATTCCGGCCCGTACTTGGCGTTGGACCGGTACAGCGACTCCAGCTGGAAGAACCGCGACGCGAGGCTGAGGACCCCGCGCCACGCCCGCAGCACCGGGCCGGCGCCGATCCGCTCGCCCTCGGAGAAGACCGCGCGGAACATCGCGAAGTTGAGTGAGATCCGCTGCGCGCCCAGGTGCTGCCCGGCCGCGACGACCTCGGCGATCATGTACTCGTTGAGGCCGTTCTCGGCGTCGCGGTCGCGGCGCATGAGGTCCAGCGAAAGCCCGCGCCTGCCCCACGGCACGAACGACAGCAGGCCGCGCAGGTCGCCGCGGGCGTCGTAGGCCTCGACCATGACGCTGCGGCCGTCGCTCGGGTCGCCGAGCCGGCCCAGCGCCATCGAGAACCCGCGTTCGGTCTCGGCGCCGCGCCAGGCCTGGGCGCGGGCGAGCAGCTCGGCCATCTCGTCGTCGGGGATCTCGCCGTGGCGGCGCACGCGCGAGGTGTAACCGGCCCGCTCGATGCGCTTGACGGCCTGGCGCACCGAGCGCCGTTCCGGCCCGGCGAGGCTGAACTCGCGGATGTCGAGCACGGCTTCGTCGCCGATCTCCAGGGCGCGCAGGCCCGCGTCGGTATACGCTTTCGCGCCGCGCTCGCTCGCGCCGAGCACACCCGGCGTCCAGCCGTACGTGCGCGTCTCGTCGAGCCACGCGCGGACGGCGTCCGGCCACGCCTCGGGGTCGCCGATCGGGTCGGCGCTGGCGACGCTGGTGCCGCCGAGCACGCGGTACGTCACCGCGGCGCGGCCGCTCGGCGAGAAGACGACGCTCTTGTCGCGCCGGGTGGCGAAGTAGCCGAGGGAGTCGTCCTCGCCGTGTTCGGCGAGCAGCCGGCGGACGCGAAGCTCCTCTTCGTCCGTGCGCAGGCGACGACTGCGCACGCCGCGGAAGAGCGTGTACAGCGCGGCGGTGGCGACGGCGGTCGCGCTCAGGTCGATGAGCACGTCCAGCCAGGCCGGCCCCTCGCCGACGCCGATCCGGCGCAGCTGCAGGTTCTCACCGGTGGCGTGGTTGACGACCCACGCGAAGCGCTCCCACGAGTCTCCGAGGTGGCCGGGAAACGCCTCCGCCAGTCCCCAGCCGACCAGGACCACCGCGGCGAGCCCGCCGAGGAGCATGGTCAGGCCGTCCCGCCAGGCGCTCGGCGCGAGCCGGGCGGGGAACGCCCTGCGCAGCGTGAGCAGGAAGACGATCAGGGCGACCGACAGCACGTCGGCCGCGGTGAGGGCCCACAGCTGGACGGGGATGTGCCGGACCTGCTTCGACCCGAGCGAGAGCAGCTCGGGCGACCACAGCAGCGTCGCCTGCAGGGCGAGGGTGAGCACCAGCCCGGCGACCTGGAACAGCACCAGCGTGTACAGCGCGGCCTTCTTGCGGCGGCGCAGGGCGCCACCCAGCACCACCAGCAGCAGCACCATCACCAGGCTCGCGCTGGTCGGCACGCTCAGGCTCGAGAACGCCATGTCGATGCCGTTGAGCAGGCGCCCGTGCGGGCCGTTCGTGAACAGCAGGAGCACCGAGAAGAACGCGGCCAGCTGGACCACGGTCGCGACGATGCCGCCCGCCTTCGCCTTCCAGGCGGGGAGGCGCGTGCTCGCGAGGGTTCCCATCGTTGGTTTCGTCGCCTTTCGCGGCCGATCGGTCGTCATGCCCTCTTCTTGACGTAAGTGAACCCGGGTTGGTTGTCCACGGACATCAACCTGAAGGACGACAGCTTGTCGTCCCCTCGCACGAGGGTGTGAAGCTGGTCCCACGGGGGTGGGTCCCGGCGCGGGAGCGTGTCACGCTTCGAGACACCTCTGCTCCACGACCCGGGGACCTCGCCGAGGCCTCGAGGGAAGGACGGTCGACGACGATGTCTGCTACCGCGAACGGGCCCGAAGAACCCGCCCCCTACGGCACCGGATCGGCGCCCAAGCCGGCTTCGGGCCGGAAGGTCCGCGTCCACCACCTGCGCGAGCTCAAGGAACGCGGCGAGCCGTGGCCCATGCTCACCGCGTACGACATGTACACCGCCGCGCTGTTCGACGAGGCCGGGATCCCCGTGCTGCTCGTCGGCGACTCCGCGGCCAACAACGTCTTCGGCTACGACACGTCGCTGCCGGTGACGGTCGACGAGCTGTTGCCGCTGGTCCGGGCGGTCGCCGGCGCGGTCAAGAAGGCCCTCGTGGTCGCCGACCTGCCGTTCGGCTCCTACCAGCTTTCGCCGGAGCAAGCGCTGGCGACGTCGGTGCGGTTCATGAAGGAGGGCCGCGCCCACGCCGTGAAGCTCGAAGGCGGGCGGCGGTTCGCCGCGCACGTCGAGGCTCTGACGTCGGCCGGCGTGCCGGTGATGGGCCACATCGGCTTCACCCCGCAGAGTGAGCACAACCTCGGTGGCTACCGGGTGCAGGGGCGCGGCGAAGCGGCGGACGCGCTGCTCGCCGACGCGCTGGCGCTGCAGGAGGCCGGGGCGTTCGCGGTGGTGATGGAGATGGTGCCCGCCGAGGCCGCGAAGCGCGTCACGGCGGAGCTGAAGATCCCGACGGTCGGCATCGGCGCAGGCCCGGACTGCGACGCGCAGGTGCTCGTCTGGCAGGACATGGCCGGGCTGCGGCGCGGGAAGGCGCCGCGGTTCGTCAAGCGCTACGCCGACGTCGCGACGGTGCTGCAGAACGCGGCGACGGCGTTCGCGGAGGACGTCCGGCGCGGCGAGTTCCCGGCCCCGGAACACGCTTTCCACGACTAACCCCGCTCCCGGAACCGCTCGGCGAGCGCCGGGTCGTTCTCCCACCACAACCCTGACGTCGATGCGGCGCCCGAAGCGGCTTCTTCGTCCAGCTGGACGTCGATCTGCTTCGCGCGCCGCTCGTCGTCGCGGGCCCAGCGGACGAACAGCGCCACCACGAACGGCAGGCCGGCGACGTCGCCGCCGATCCACAGCACGCCCGCGCCGATGATCTGGTCGGTCCGCGGGTCCGGGCCCCGGCCGGGGTGGGCGGCCGCGTAGTGCGCGGGCGCCAGCAGCGGGCCGAGCCAGAGCACCAGGCCGAGCGCGCCGTCGAAGATCACCTCCGTGAACGCGATCCACACCGAGACCAGGTGCGGGTCGCGCCGCGGGGTCGGGTCGAGACCCAGGCGCGTCCAGAAGTACGTGAAGCCCGCCAGCACGAGCGCGAGCCGGACCAGGCCGTCGGCGACCGGGGACCGCAGCGTGAGGTCGTAGAGCGGGGTCAGGTAGAGCACCAGCAGCGGCACGACCAGCGCGAGCGTCACGACGGGCGGGAACGTCAGCGCGCGGGCGAGCGGGCCGCGGCCGTGCCGGCGCGGCCACCGCGCCGGCACGGTGTCGAGCAGGAGCCGGATCGGCGAGCCCAGGGCCAGCAGGAGCGGCGTGATCATCAGCAGCGTGATCGTCTGGACCGCGCGGACCCAGAAGAACGTCGTGTCGTAGACCGCCAGCGGCGAGCAGGTGACGACCACGATCGTCGCCAGGCCGGCGAGGAACGCCGCCGTGCGGCCCGGCGGCCAGGTGCGGCGGCGGGTGGCGCGCACGTAGAGCGTGCCGAAGACGAGCACGGCGAGCACCGCCGGGACGTCGAGGGTCAGCGGCACGTCACACCGCGAAGAAGATCAGGCTGCCGATTCCGGCGACCACGCAGTAAATGGCGAAGGGGGTCAGAGTGCGCGTTTCGAAGTAACCGGTGAGGAAACGGACAGAAATGTACGAAGCGACCCCGGCGACGACACTGCCGACGAGGGCCGGCCCCAACGAAGCGTGGTTCTCGGGGGCGAACAGCGTCGGCATCTTCAGCACGCCCGCGGCGAGGATGACGGGAGTGGCGAGCAGGAAGGCGAAGCGCGCCGCGTCCTCGTGACCGAGCCCGCGGCGCAGGCCGGCGACCATCGTGATGCCCGAGCGGCTGATGCCCGGCAGCAGCGCGAGGATCTGCGCGGCGCCGATCAGCACCGCCTCACCGGTGCGCAGCTTCGCCAGCCGGACGTCCGTCGCCTCCTCGACCGAGACGGCCCGCATCACCATGGTGTCCTCCGCGGAGAAGTCCACAGTGTCCTCTTCCGCCGCGGCCTTGCTCGGCCGTGAGAACTTCTCGGCGGCGTAGAGGACTCCGCCGTTGAGCGTGAGGAAAATGGCCGCCGGGACCGGCTTGCCGAGGTAGTCGCGCAGCACGCTTTCGAGCAGCAGGCCGGCCAGCCCGACCGGGATCGTCGCGAGCACGAGCAGCCACGCGAGGCGCTGGTCGGGGGTGCGGACTTCGCGGTGGCGGATCGACGTCCACAGGCCGCGGATGATCCGCACCCAGTCCTTCCGGAAGAACAGCACGAGGGCCAGCGCGGTGGCGACGTGCATCGCGACGAGCACCGCGAGGTACGGCGAATCCTTGCTGATGCTCAGGTCCCGCTGCCACTGCCCGCCGAGCCAGGCGGGCAGCAGGATGCTGTGGCCGAGACTGGACACCGGAAACAATTCCGACACCCCTTGCAAGGCGCCGACGACAATCGCCTCGACGTAGGTCACCGCGGACATTCCGGGCCTTTCCGTACTGCTTTTCGAAACTCCGACACCGGAACGTACCGGCCCATTCGTTAACACGCGGCAAGGGGCACGGCATCGCTCAGCGTCCCCTCAGCCAGCGTTCACGTACATGAACTTCAATCATGTCCTTGACTGACGTTCGGACCTTGGCTTAGCGTTTAGCCCGTCGCCGCCACGACGAAGCTTCGAACCCTCGACGAGGAGGATGGGAATGCGTGTGCGGACCACCGGCCGTCGTGACCACACCGACGCCCTCGTTCCTCCTCGCTCGGACGTCGGCCGCAGGACGTCCGAGCCCACGGACGGGAGCCCGCTCAGCCCGGCGGCGGGGGCGGGCTCCCACCTTTCCTGGCCGTCGCCCCGGCACCCGGCGGCGAGGCGCCGGGGCGACGGCCAGGACCCTCCGGCAGAGTGTCGGGCATGGACGAGCTCTACCCGCCGATTCCCCCGCGTGCCGAAGGGTTCCTGGACGTAGGCGACGGGCACCGGATCCGCTGCCAGGAGGCGGGGAACCCGGCCGGGAAGCCGGTCGTGGTGCTGCACGGCGGACCCGGCAGCGGGATCGCACCGATGGCGCGGCGGCACTTCGACCCGGCGGCCTACCGGATCGTCCTGTTCGACCAGCGTGGTTCGGGCCAGTCGACACCGGGCGCGGACGACCTGGGCGCGAACACCCTGTGGCACCTGGTTTCCGACATGGAGAAGCTGCGCGAACGGCTCGGCATCGAGCGTTGGCAGCTCTTCGGCGGCTCCTGGGGCGCGACCCTCGCGCTCGCCTACGCGCAGACGCACCCTTCCCGCGTCAGCGAAATCATCCTGCGCGGCGTCTTCACCGTGCGGCGCGGCGAACTGGACTGGATCTACCGGGGTGGCGCCGCGAACCTGTTCCCGCGCGAGTGGGAGGCCTTCCTCGCCCCGATCCCGGCTTCCCGGCGCGACGACCCCCTTTCCGCGTACGTCTCGCTGCTCGACGATCCGTCCGAAGAGGTCCGGCACCGCGCCGCCATCGCGTGGAGCACCTGGGAAGGCGCGACGGTGTCCGTGCAGCCGCAGGAGTCCTTCGTCCGCCAGTACGCGGAACCGGCGTTCGCGCTGACGTTCGCGCGGCTCGCGGTCCACTACTTCCGCCACGGCGCGTGGCTCGAAGAGGGGCAGCTGATCCGCGACGCGGGCAAGCTCGCGGACATCCCCGGCGTGATCGTGCAGGGCCGGTACGACACGGTGTGCCCGCCGGTCACCGCGTACGAGCTGCACCGGGCGTGGCCGGGTTCGCGGCTGGAGCTGCTGGAAGGCGCCGGGCACGCGGTGACGGACCCGGGCGTGCTGGCCGCCCTGCGCGCGGCGACGGACTCATTCCGCCAGTAGCACCGAGAACACCTTTTCGAGCTTCTTCACGACGACGGCTTCGTCGGCGCGGTTCAGTTCGGTGCTGCCGATGAGCGTGCGCATCACCCAGAAGCCGGCGATCACCGCGAGCGCCAGCGCCGGTCCCGTCCTGCCCTGATCGGGCAGGACGTCGGCGAGGTGCTTTTCGACGTGCCGCTCGATGCCCGCGCGCAGGATCTCCGCGGCGCGCGGGTTGGGCGCCGACCGCAGCATCAGCAGGAACGGGTCGAGCTGCCCGGCGTCCGGGGCGGTCCGGCGCACCAACGCGGCGGCGATGTCCGCGGCGAGCGTCGCGGGGTCGTCGGTGAGCACGGTCCGCTCGGCCATCGCCGCCTCGACGACCTCGGCGAAGAGGCCTTCCTTCGAGCCGAAGTAGCGGTTGACCAGCATCGCGGTGACCCCGGCGGACTCGGCGATCTCGCGCACGCCGACGGCGTCGTACCCGGCCCGGGTGAAGGCGTCGAGCGCCGAGTTCAGGATGGCTTCCCTGGTCGCGGCGGCGTTGCGAGGTCTCATGTATACGAGTGTAGACTTATCGTAAGTCTACAGGTGTATACCTCTTGGGAAGGTGCTTCATGGATCTCGAAATCGCTGGTAAGCGGGCTCTGGTCACGGGTTCCAGCGCGGGCCTCGGCTCCGCGATCGCCCGGCTCTTGGCCGCCGAAGGCGCTTCGGTGGTGGTGCACGGCCGGGACGTCTCCCGCGCTTCGCGGGTCGCTTCGTCGATCGGCGCGGCCGGGGTGGCGATCGGCGATCTGTCGACCGACGCCGGGGCGGACGCGGTGGCCGCGGCCGCCGGGGACGTCGACATCCTGGTGAACAACGCCGGCTCGTACGACCACCTGGGGTGGACGGACGCGACGCCGGAGGTGTGGGCGTCGACGTACGAGGCGAACGTGGTGTCGGCGGTCCGGATGATCCAGCGGTGCGTGCCGGGCATGCGGGCGCGGGGCTGGGGCCGGGTGGTCCAGATCGGCGGCGGGCTGGCGATCCAGCCGATGGCGATGCAGCCGCACTACACGGCGACGCTGGCGGCTCGGCACAACCTGGCGGTGTCCCTGGCCCGCGACCTGGCGGGTACGGGCGTGACGTCGAACGTGGTCGCCCCGGGCGCGATCCTGGTGGACTCGGTCCGCGAGCTGCTCACGACGATCGCGCCCTCGCACGGGTCGGGTGACTCGTGGGAGGACATCGAGCCGGCGGCGGCGCGGGACCTGGTCCCGAACGACGTGGGCCGGCTGGGGCGTCCGGAGGAGATCGCGGCGGCGGTGGGCTATCTGGTGAGCCCGGCGGCGGCTTACGTGAGCGGCGCGACGATCCGGGTGGACGGTGGCACGATCCGGTCAGTGCACTGACCTTGGCCGGTAGAGGCCGACGGGGCGGACGGCCGGCGTTTTCCGGCTATCGTCGGCCCTCCACGGCTTCGGGGAGGAACCATGAGAAAGCGGGCCAAGGCATTCCTGTGCGCGGTGCTGAGCGCCGCCGGACTGGCCGTCGCTCCGGGGCCGGCGTCGGCCGCGGCCGCCGAGTGCAGCCCCAACTTCGACCACATCTGCCTGTGGTCGGACATCAATTACCACAACGGCTACGGCGCTTGGGCGAGCTCGGTGGCGAAGCTTCCGACGGCCCTGAACGGCAAGGTGTCCAGTCTCAAGAACTTCATGCCCGGAGCGGTCATCTTCTACTCCGTCGAGAACTACGGCGGCAGCTATTTCTGCATCGACCAGGACGGCGTGGACGGCGACCTGAGGAACCGGTACGGCGACGGCATCACCTGGAACGACCGCATCAGGTCGTTCCGCTACTACCCGGGCGGCTTCTGCAACCCGCCGTGAGTCACAGCCGTCCACCCGAAGCCGTGTCGCCGGACAGCCGCTGGGCCAGGTACACCGGGACCGTCGACACCACGATCAGCACCGCCGCCACCACATTGACGATCGGGGCCTGGTTCGGCCGGAACAAGTTGTTGTAGATCCAGATCGGCAGCGTCTCCATGCCCGTGCCCAGGGTGAACGTCGTCACGATGATCTCGTCGAACGACAGCGCGAACGCCAGCAGGCCGCCTGCCAGCAGTGCCGAGCGCAGCATCGGGAACGTCACCAGCCGGAACGTCGTGAAGCCCGTCGCGCCGAGGTCCATCGACGCCTCCTCCAGGCTGCCGCCCATCCGCCTCAATCGCGCGACCACGTTGTTGAACACCACCACGATGCAGAACGTCGCGTGCGCGATGATCGCCGTCAGCAGGCCGAGGTTGATACCCAAGATCGTCCGGAACGCGTTGTTCAGCGCGATGCCCGTCACGATCCCCGGCAGGGCGATCGGCAAAATAATGAGCAGCGACACCGGGTTGCGGCCGAAGAACCGGTAGCGCTGCAACGCGAACGCCGCCATCGTGCCCAGCACCAGCGCGATCGCCGTGGCCGCCAGTCCCGCTTCCACGCTCGTCCACAGCGCGTTCAACGCACCCTCGTTCGACGTGGCCCGGCTCCACCACTCCAGCGTGAACCGGGTCGGCGGGAAGCCGAACGTCGTGTCCGCGTTGAACGAGTTGAGCAGCACCACCAGCAACGGGAAGTAGATCACCGCCAGGCCCGCACCCAGCGCCGTCCACAACAGCGCCCGAGACGTCCGCACCGAGACTCCTAGAGGTTGTCGAGCGCACCGGTGCGGCGCACCGCGGCCAGGTACACGAGCATGATCACGACCGGCACCGTCGCCACCGTCGCCGCGAACGGCAGGTTGTTCGCCGCGCCGATGTTGTCGTAGACGACGTTGCCGAGCATCTGGGACGTGCCGCCGACGATCTTCACCGCGATGTAGTCGCCCAGCGACAACGAGAACGTGAAGATCGAACCGGCCACGATCGCCGGGAACGTCAGCGGCAGGATCACCGACCGGAACGTCCGGAACGACCGCGCGCCGAGGTCGCCCGACGCGTCCACGAGCGAGTCCGGCAGCCGGTCCAGGCCCGCGTAGATCGGCAGGATCATGTACGGCAGCCACAGGTACGACAGCGTGATGATCGTGGCCGTGACGCCGTAGCCGGGAGAAATCCCGCTCAGGGCGCCGTTGCCGGACAGCATCGACCGCCACGCGTACGCCTTCACCAGGTAGCTCGCCCACAACGGGGTCATCACCGCGATCACCAGGATCCGTTGCGCCCGCGGGGAAGCCAGCTTGGCCATCGCGAACGCCATCGGGAACGCGATGACCGCGTCGATCACCGTGACCAGCGCCGCGATCCCGACCGTGCGGAAGGTGATCGTGCGGTAGACCGCGTCGGTGAACAGCGTCTTGAAGTTGTCCAGCGACCACTCGATGGCGACCTGGCCGGTGAACGCGTCCGTGTGCCAGAACGCCGTGACGAACAGCGCGGCGAGTGCGCCCAGGTAGGCCAGGCCGAGCCAGAGCAGCGGGGCCGAGAGCAGGAAACCCAGACGCAGCTTGGGCTTCCGGTAGAAGAAGGCCGATACGGCGGTCATGTCAGCCCTTGATCTCGGTCCAGGCCTTCGTCCACTCGCCGTAGTCCTTGCACTTGACGTCCGTGCGGCCGTCGAGGCACTGCGGGATCGGCGTGGTCCAGTAGGCGATCTTCGACGCGTACCCGGCGTCACTGGCGTGGTAGGTGTCGCAGAGCGTCTTGTCCGTCATCTCCGCGCACGCCTTCGTGTTCGCCGGCGCCTCGCCGAAGTACTCGGCGACCTGGGCGTTCACCTTCGGGCTGATGATGTAGTCGAGCCACTTGTACGCGCACGTCTTGTGTGCCGACTTCGCCGCGACCATCCAGGTGTCCGACCACCCGGTCGCGCCCTCGCTCGGCACCGACGCCTCCAGCGGCGCGCCCTCGCCCTTGGTCAGGTTGACCGTGACCTGCCAGGCGGTGCCGACGACGGCGTCGGCGTTCTTCAGCGCCTGGGACTCCTTGAGGTAGTCCGACCAGTACTCGGACACCAGCGGACGCTGCTGCTTGAGCAGGTTCACCGCGGCGGTGAACTGCTTGTCGTCGAGGGCGTACGGGTTCTTGATGCCGAGGTCCGGCTGGTGCGCCATCAGGTACAGCGCGGCGTCGGCGATGTAGATCGGCGAGTCGTAGGCGATCACCTTGCCCTTGTAGGGCGAGTTCGCGTCGAACATCACCGACCACGACGTCGGCGCCGGCGTCACCTTGTCGGTGCGCCAGGTCAGCAGGTTCGCGCCCCAGCCGTGCGGGATGCCGTAGGAGACGCCGCCGACGCTGTTCCACGACTTGTCCTTGAGGAACGGCTGCACGTCGGCGTAGTTCGGCACCAGCGCGGTGTTCACCGGCTCGGCGTCGCCCGAAGCCACCAGCCGCAGCGACGCGTCACCCGAAGCGGAGACGACGTCGTACTGGCCGGTCTTCATCAGCGTCACGGCTTCGTCGGACGTCCCGAACGGCTTGACGTTCACCTTGCAGCCGGTCTGCTGCTCGAACGGCGTGACCCAGTTGACCTTCGGGTCGTTGGAGCCGTTCTCCGCGTAGCCCGGCCAGGCCAGCACGTTCAGCTGCCCTTCCGGCTGGCCGAGCGCTTTGAGCGCCTCCAGCTTCGGCGGGGTGAAGCCCTGCGCGCCGGGCGGCGCGGCGGAGTTCGAACCCGATGTGCCACATGCAGCCAACAGCAGGCTTGCGCCGAGAACCCCGGCGAGCCGCGTCTTCCTGTTCTTCATGGCCACCCTTCTGAAGTACTACTGCACCTGGAAGCTGTGTTCGCCGCGCCAGCTGAGCCGGACGCGGCCCTCCGCCAAGGCGCCGTCGGTGTTCTGCCGGACGACCGAAAGCTGTCCCCCGGCGTCGAGCGCGACGGTGTACCGCACGGTCGCGCCCGCGTAGACGACGTCGGTGACCGTGCCGGTCGCGCTGGTGTCCCCCGCGGCGGCGGGCTCGGACAGCTCGGCGTCGATGCGGATCTTCTCCGGCCGGATGCTGAACAACCCGGGCCGGCCGATGACGGACTCGGCGCCGCGCCCGCCCAGCAGGTTCGACGTCCCGACGAACCCCGCGACGAACGCGCTGGCTGGGCGTTCGTAGACCTCTTCCGGCGGCCCGACCTGCTCGATCTTGCCGTCGTTGAAGACCGCGATCCGGTCGCTCATGGTGAGCGCCTCGTCCTGGTCGTGGGTGACGAAGACGAACGTGATGCCGACGTCGCGCTGGATCTGCTTGAGCTCGAGCTGCATCGCCTGGCGCAGCTTGAGGTCCAGCGCGCCGAGCGGCTCGTCGAGCAGCAGCACCTTGGGCCGGTTGACCAGCGCGCGGGCGAGCGCGACGCGCTGGCGCTGGCCGCCGGACAGCTGCGAGGGCTTGCGCGAGCCGTAGTCGTCCAGCCGCACGGTCTTCAGCGCTTCGAGCGCACGCTCCCGGCGTTGCTGCTTCGGGACGCGCTTGACGCGCAGGCCGTATTCGACGTTCTGCTGCACGGACATGTGCGGGAAGAGCGCGTAGTCCTGGAACACCGTGTTGACGTCGCGCTCGAACGGCGGGAGCCGACTGACGTCCCGGCCGTCCAGCTCGATCGTGCCCTCGGTGGGCAGCTCGAAGCCGGCGATCATGCGCAGCACGGTCGTCTTGCCCGAGCCGGACGGCCCGAGCATCGAGAAGAACTCGCCGGGCGGGATGTCGAGGTCGAGGCCGTCGACCGCGTGGACGTCACCGAAGTGCTTGCGCAGCCCGGAAAGCCGGATGGCCGGGCCGTCGGTCGCGCTCGGCGGCGGGGCGTCCTCCCGCGTCTCGGTGGGTGCTTGGTTGGGCATCGTGACCCTCACAGTGCGCTCATCACGTGCTTGACGCGGGTGTAGTCCTCCAGCCCGTAGAGCGAGAGGTCCTTGCCGTAGCCGGACTTCTTGAACCCGCCGTGCGGCATCTCGGCGACCAGGGGGATGTGGGTGTTGATCCAGACGCAGCCGAAGTCGAGCTTCGCCGCGAGGCGCATCGCGCGCTGGTGGTCGCGGGTCCAGACCGACGACGCGAGGGCGTACTGGACGCCGTTCGCGGACTTCAGGGCCTCGGCTTCGTCCTCGAAGCGCTGGACGGTGATCACCGGGCCGAAGATCTCGTTCTGGCTCATTTCGTCGTCCTGCTTCAGCCCGGAGACGACGGTGGCCTCGTAGAAGTAGCCCTCGTCCCCGACCCGATGCCCTCCACAGTGGACGGTCGCGTGGGCCGGGAGCCGGTCGACGAACCCGGACACCTTCGCCAGCTGGGCCGCGTTGTTGAGCGGGCCGAACGCGACGTCTTCGTCGTCGGGCTTGCCGGTCTTCGTGTTTTCGGCCTGCCGCGTGAGCGCCGCGACGAACGTGTCGTGCACCTCGTCGGCGACCAGCACGCGCGTGGCGGCGGTGCAGTCCTGGCCGGCGTTGAAGTAGCCCGCGACGGCGATTGCCTCTGCGGCGGCTTCGAGGTCGGCGTCGCCGAAGACGATGACCGGCGCCTTGCCGCCCAGCTCCAGGTGCACGCGCTTGACGTCGTTCGCCGC
The DNA here is from genome assembly GCF_902497555.1 of Amycolatopsis camponoti. Lineage (NCBI taxonomy): Bacteria > Bacillati > Actinomycetota > Actinomycetes > Pseudonocardiales > Pseudonocardiaceae > Amycolatopsis > Amycolatopsis camponoti. The sequence continues at coordinate 21,128 of NZ_CABVGP010000005.1, forward strand.
ACTGCGCGCGACCTCGATGCCGGCCCGGACCGAGCCGGTGATCGACACCATCGCCGGGATGTCGTGCTCGACCAGCGCGCGGCCGGTGTCGCGGTCGCCGCAGACGACGTTGAACACGCCCGGCGGCAGGAACTCCCCCGCGATCTCGGCGAGCAGCAGCGACGACGCCGGCGTGGTGTCGGACGGCTTGAGCACGATCGTGTTGCCGGCGGCGAGCGCGGGCGCGATCTTCCAGATGGCCATCAGCAGCGGGTAGTTCCACGGCGTGACCTGCGCACAGACGCCGACGGGCTCGCGGCGGACGAAGGACGTGTGGCCTTCCATGTACTCACCGGCCGAGCGGCCTTCCAGTACGCGCGCGGCCCCGGCGAAGAAGCGGACCTGGTCCAGGACCATCGGCATCTCTTCGGCCAGGGTCAGCGCGATCGGCTTGCCGGTGTTCGCGGACTCGACGGCCACGACTTCCTCGGCGCGGGCTTCGAGCGCGTCGGCGATCTTGAGCAGGGCGAGCTGGCGCTGGGCCGGGGTCGTCGCGCGCCAGGTCTCGAACGCGGCCGCGGCGACCTGCAGCGCGTTGTCGACGTCGTCGGGTCCGGCGATCGGCGCGGTGCAGTAGGGGCGCCCGGTGACCGGGTCGACGATCTCCGCCGTCCGGCCCGACTTCGAGTCGACGTACGCGCCGCCGACGTAGTGCTTCAGCTCCTGCACGGTGGACTCCTCCAGCGATCGGAGCTAAAACATATAAGTCCATATGTAATAGGACAAGAGGATCAGGCAAGATTGGTGCGAACGGGTACTCGGGCAGACGAAGGGTCACGATGCGCAAGGGCATGTCGCACAGCGCGCGATCCGCCATGTTCGCGCCGCTCGGCCAGGTCGGCCGGGCGGAAGCGGTGGCGGCGCGGCTGGTCGACGCCATCACGCTCGGCCTGCTCGCCGACGAGGAGCAGCTGCCCAGCGAAGCCGACCTGGCCGCGCAGTTCGGCGTCTCGACCGTGACGGTCCGGGAGGCGCTCGTGGCGTTGCGGCAGCAGGGGCTGGTCGAGACGCGGCGTGGGCGCAGCGGCGGCAGCTTCGTCCGCACGCCGGCCAACCCGCCCTCGGACGTCTGGCGCGAACGGCTGCAGGAGGTGTCGCTGTCCGACCTGCGTGACGTCGGCGACCACTACCTCGCGATCGCCGGGGCCGCCGCCAAGCTCGCCGCCGAGCGCAGCTCCCCCGAGGACGTCGAACGGCTGCGGCTGGCCACCGAAGACCTCCGCACGGCGCACGGCATCGACTTCACGCGGGCGGAGCGGCAGTTCCACCTGGAGATCGCGGCGGCCGCCCAGTCACCGCGGCTGACGCACGAAGAGGTCCACCTGCAGGCCGAGCTGGGCGGGCTGCTGTGGCTGCCGCTCGGAACTCATCCGTACGAGGAGCACACGGCGATCACCGCGGCGATCGCGTCCGCCGACGGCGACCTGGCCCGCAAGCTCACCGAGGAGCACCTGCTGGGCGCCCTCGACCGGCTCGCGGACGTGCACCTGGACTTGCTTGCCCCGTAAGCTCCGTCCCAACCCGCGCATCGAGGTGAGCACCGTGAACGACACCCGCACGCTGGCCGGCGACGAGGTCGTCGAGCAGGTTTCCGCTTTGGTGGAAGGGGTTTTCGACCGGCTGAAGCCACTGCTCGCGGCCGCCGAATCGGTGCTGGCCGACACTCCGGCCGCCGCGGCCCTGCACCGGATCCGCCCGGTCGTCACCGAGGCGCTCGGCGGGCTGATCGTCGGCGCGGGGTTCGTCAGCGCGCCGCGGGTGCTCGAAGATTCGGAGTTCGGCTTCGAGTGGTGGACCGGTTCCGGCGTCGAGCCGCCGTCCCAGCTGTTCATCAGCCTCGACCCGGGCAGCGAGAACTTCCTCGACTACACGCGCCAGTCGTGGTTCACGGTCCCCCGCGACACCGGGCGGCGGCACATCAACGGCCCGTACGTCGACTACCTCTGCACCGACGAGTACACCCTGACGTTCACGATCCCGGTGGTTTCGGCCGGCGCCTTCGCGGGCGTGGTGGGCGCGGACGTGTACGTGCGCGAATTCGAGCGCGCGGTACGGCCGCGGTTGCGCACCCTCGGGCGTGGCGCGGCGTTGCTGAACGCACAAGGGCGGGTGATCGTCTCCAACAGCGTCCGGCAGGCGACGGGGTCCTTGGTGCGCGAGGCGGACGTCCCCGCTTGGTGGTCGTCCGGCGCGGAGCCGGGACCGGTGCTGCGGCGGTGCGGTGACTCGCCGATCGTGTTGGTCCGTTAGCGGTCAAGGACCACCCATCAGCGCATAGCCCACGTAGCAGTCCGAACCGGCTCGTACGAGAACCGTCGTCGGGGTCCCGTCCGGCACCGGCTTGGCGGTGAACACCGCCTGCGACGCGCCGAACAACGTGACCACCTCGTCGACCGGGGTCAACGACGTCGCGGTGCCACCGAAGTGCACCAGCGGCACGCAGTACGGATCGGCCGAGGCGCACCAGCCGGCGCCGGCGCACGTCAGGTAGCTCCGGTAGTCCCGGCCGGCGTGGTGGATGCGGTACGGAAGCCCGCGATCGCCCGGCAGCGCGTAGCCGAAGTGGTTGGCCGTCCAGGGCAGGAACGCGAGCCCGCCCGCCGCCAGCAACACCACCGCCGAAGCCACCAGTGCCGCGCGCTTGTAGGCCATGCGAAGGAGACGTCCGACCCGGCACTTGTGTTGCTCAGGCCTGCAACGCCACCCAAAGTTCGGCGCGGACACCCGGTGAGTCGAGGTCGCGGCCCAGCAGTTCCTCAGCCTTCCGGATCCGGTTGCGCAGCGTGTGGCGGTGGACGCCGAGGCGGGCGGCCGCGATGTCCCAGTGGCCGTGGTGCTCCAGCCAGCAGCGCAGTGAGCCGACGAGGTCGCCGCGGCCGGTCTCGTCGTGTGCGCGCAGCGGGGCCAGCACGTTTTCAGCGTAGATCCGCGCCACCACGGGGTCGATGAGCGACAGCAGCCCGCGGGCGGAGTGCTCGGCGAAGGTCACCAGCGGCTTGCCGTCGGCCTCCGCCGCTCGCGCCGCCAGGTCGGCTTGTTCCGCGCCCACCTCGAAGTCCTCCAGCCGCACCGGGTCCGCCAGGCCGGCGTACATCGGCGGGACGGTCGCCGCCGCGGCCAGGGCCCGGTCCAGCACGTCGCCGCCCGAGCGGCCCACCACCAGCATCGCCGATCCCCACTCCGCGAAGAAGAGGGAGCTGTCCCCGTCGAGCGCATCACCCACGCGGTGACGCTGCGCGGGCGCGCCGACCAGCGCGACCATCGCCCACGGCGGCTCGGGCGGGTCGCCCCACACCGTCGTGATCAGTCCGAACGCCAGCTCGTACTGCCCCGCCGCCAGCAGGTCGGCCGCCCCTTTCCGCAGATCCCACCACGCGTGCGTGAGGGTCAGATCCTGTTCGAGGGCAAGGGAAAGCAGCGACACCGCGGCGTTGACGACGTGCCGGCCGGCGGTGTCGAGCGGCTCGGGCGTCCCGACGGCGAGGATCCGGCGCGCACGGGTGTGCAGGGTCTGCAGCACGACCTCCTCCCCGTCGAGCGCGAAGGCCCGCGTACCGGAGCGAAGGTGCTTCGCTTCTTCGCGGACCGAGCCGGCGTGCGCGTGTGCGCTCGCGGGCGCGGCCTCGGCACTCGCGTGGTCGAAGAGCAGGACCCAGCCGTCGATCAGCTTGGCGAGTTTGCGCAGCACCCCCGCCGGGCCGCCCTTGCCGACCGCCGTGCGGGTCAGTTCCTGCTGTGCCTTGCCGATGCGGACCGTCGTGGCGTACTCGTCGGCCGCCACCGCCCGCGACACCGCACGGGTGATCGCGATGAACGGCGTCTCGCGCGGCACCTCCAGCACCGGCAGCCCGACCTCGGCGGCCGTCTCGACCAGCGCGCGCGGCACCTCGTCGTGGCTCAGCCCGACGCCGAACCCGAGCCCCGCCACCCCGGCGTCCACCAAGCGGCGCACATAGCCCCGGGACGTCTCCTCGTCCAAGGCCAGACCGGTCGTGAGCAGCAGCTCGCCGCCTTCCAGGAAGGCCTGAGGGTCGGTCAGCTCCGTCGGGTGCACCCAGCCGATCGGGCGGTCCAGGAGGTCGTCGCCGGTCAGCACACGCAGGCCGAGCGGGCGGTCGGCGGCCAGTCCTCGCAGCGTGAGTGCCATAACGGCCAATTCTACGCTCTGAATTGGCCAGTCCGGCCAGCTGACGGCGGCCCGGTCGCAGCTCATCCTGAGGACGTCCACCCACCTCCGGAGGAGCACGCCGTGACCGCAAGCACCACCGCCGAGCCGCAGGCCCCGGCACCCCGGCAGCGCCGGCTGCGCACCGAGATCCCCGGCCCCGTCTCGCGCGAGCTGCAGGAGCGGCGCCTCGACGCGGTCGCCGCCGGGGTCAGCTCGGTGCTGCCCGTCTACGTCACCTCCGCCAGCGGCGGCCTGCTCACCGACGCCGACGGCAACGTCCTGATCGACTTCGGCTCCGGCATCGCGGTGACCAACGTCGGGCACTCCGCGCCGGCCGTCGTCGACCGCGTCCGCGAGCAAGCCGGCCGGTTCACCCACACCTGTTTCATGGTCGCGCCGTACGAGGGCTACGTCGAGGTCTGCGAAGCGCTGGCCGAGCTGACGCCGGGCGACCACGCGAAGAAGTCGGTGCTGTTCAACTCCGGCGCCGAAGCCGTCGAGAACGCCGTGAAGATCGCGCGGGTGGCGACCGGGCGCCAGGCCGTCGTCGTGTTCGACCACGCGTACCACGGCCGCACCAACCTCACCATGGGCATGACCGCGAAGTCGGTGCCCTACAAGCACGGTTTCGGGCCGTTCGCGCCCGAGGTCTACCGCGTGCCGGGCTCGTACCCGTACCGCGACGGCCTGTCCGGTGACGCGGCGGCGGCGCTGGCCATCGACCGGATCGAGAAGCAGATCGGCGGCGACCAGGTGGCCGCGGTCGTCCTGGAGCCGATCCAGGGCGAGGGTGGGTTCATCGAGCCCGCGCGCGGCTTCCTGCCCGCGATTTCCGCGTGGTGCCGCGAAAACGGCGTCGTGTTCGTCGCCGACGAGGTCCAGACGGGCTTCTGCCGCACCGGATCCTGGTTCGCGTCCACCGACGAGGACGTCGTCCCCGACCTGATCGCGACGGCCAAGGGCATCGCGGGCGGGCTGCCGCTGTCCGCGGTCACCGGCCGCGCTTCCCTGCTGGACTCCGTCGGCGCCGGCGGCCTCGGCGGCACGTACGGCGGCAACCCGATCGCCTGCGCCGCCGCGCTCGGCTCGATCGAGACGATGAAGACGGAGGATCTGGCCGCGTCGGCGAAGCGCATCGAAGGTGTTGTCCTGCCGCGTTTGCGGGCGCTGGCTGTCGAAACCGGCGTCATCGGCGACGTCCGCGGGCGCGGCGCGATGCTGGCCGCGGAGTTCGTGCGTCCCGGGACGAACGAACCCGACGCCGACCTGACCAAGCGCGTCGCGGCGGCCTGCCACCGAGCCGGCGTGATCGTGCTGACCTGCGGCACCTACGGCAACGTCGTCCGGCTGCTGCCGCCGCTGTCCCTGTCCACCGACTTGCTCGACGAGGGCCTCGCGGTCCTCGAGCACGCTGTCCGCACGGAGGCTCGCGCATGACTTTCCCCTTCTGGGTCGCCGGCAAGCCGGTGACCGGCGGCGCGACGGCCGTAGTCCACCACTCCTACGACGGTTCTTCCGCCGGCTCGCACTTCGTGCCGTCCGCCGAGGACGTCGAAGCCGCGGTGCTGGCCGCGCACGACGTCGCCGACGAATTCGCGACGCTGCCCGCGCACGTCCGCGCCGGGGCGTTGGACCACGTGTCCCGAGCCTTGGGTGAGCGGTCCGAGGAGATCGCTCAGCTGATCACGGCCGAGTCGGGCAAGCCGCTGAAGTGGGCGCGCGGCGAGGTCGGGCGCGCGGTCTCGACGTTCCGCTGGGCCGCCGAGGAGGCGCGGCGCTTCTCGGGCGAGCTGCAGCGGCTCGACACCGACCCGGGCGGCACCGGCCGGCTGGCGCTGGTCCGGCGCGTCCCACGGGGGCCCGTGTTGGGCATCACGCCGTTCAACTTCCCGCTGAACCTGGTGGCGCACAAGGTGGCCCCGGCGATCGCGGTGGGCGCGCCGATCGTGCTCAAGCCCGCGCCGGCGACGCCGCTGACGGCGTTGCTGCTGGGTGAAATCCTGGCCGAGACCGACCTCCCGGCGGGGTCGTGGTCGATCCTGCCGGTGGACAACGAGACGTCGTCGCGGCTGGTCGAGGACCCGCGGCTGCCGGTGGTGTCGTTCACCGGCTCGGTCCCGGTCGGCTGGGCGATCCGCGACCGCGTGCCGCGCAAGCACGTGGCACTGGAGCTGGGCGGCAACGGCGCGGTGCTCGTCTGTCCGGATTGGACGGACCTCGACTTCGCGGCGCAGCGGATCGCGACGTTCGCGATGTACCAGGCGGGGCAGTCGTGCATTTCGGTGCAGCGGGTGTACGTCCACTCGGACGTTTACGACGCGTTGGCTTCGAAGGTCCTCGCGCAGGTCCAGGCATTGCGCACGGGCGACCCGCGCGCCGAGGGTGTGGACGTGGGCCCGCTGATCAACGCGTCCGCGGCCGAGCGCGTGGAGTCTTGGGTTTCCGAAGCGGTTTCGGCCGGCGCACGACTGCTGACCGGCGGCGGGCGATCGGGGGCCACGGTCGAGCCGACGGTGCTGGCGGACGTCCCCGAGGACGCGTCGGTGATGGCCGAGGAGGTGTTCGGGCCGGTGGTTTCGCTGGTCCGGGTGGCTTCGGTGGCCGAAGGCGTCGAGCGGATCAACGCGTCGCGCTTCGGGCTGCAGGCGGGCGTGTTCACGCGCGACCTGCCGACGGCGTTCGAGGTATCGGCCGCGTTGAAGGTGGGTGGCGTGCTGGTGGGTGACGTGCCGAGCTTCCGCGCGGACCAGATGCCTTACGGCGGTGTGAAGGACTCGGGTGTGGGCCGCGAGGGCCCGGCGTCGGCGATGGCGGACTTCACCGAGGAGCGGGTCACGGTGCTGACGGGATTGACGCTGTAATCGCTCGCTCCCCGCCCGCCGCCGGCGTAGGTTCGGGGCCGGGTGAGGAGGGCGCATGACGCTGGCACGCAAGGGTTCACGGCTCATCACGGTCGAAGACACGGACTACCGCTGGACGGTCCGCGCCAAGCCGACCTACTCGCAGGGGCTCGGCGCGACGATGACCTTCGCGGTCGAACTCGCCGAGCGGCCGGGCGCCACCCTGGTGGTCGACACCGGACGGCCGCGGCCGGACAACTGGCTGCACCTGGCGACCGAGCCGGTCCGGCCGGCCGAAGTCACCGAAGCCGTCCGCGCCGCACTCGCCCGGGGCTTCGACTTCACAGCGACGCAAGCGTCTCCGTAAGCGCGGCGTGCGCCTCGACGAGTGAAGGTCCGTACCACGTGAGGTGGCGGCCCGAGACCAGGACGTACCGCGCGTCCGGGAAGTGGTCCGGGCCGTCGTCCTCCGTGAACACGTACGGCTCGTCCGGCAGCACCAGCAGGTCCGCGTCCGCCGCGAAGTGCGCGCGCAGCTCGTCCACGTCCGGCCGGGGGTACCGCTCCGCCGACCCCGCGTAGACGTTCGCCACCCCGACCCGGCGCAGGACGTCGCCGCCGAAGGTGTCGCGGCCCAGGACGATCCACGGCTTGCGCCACACCGGGACCACCGCGTGGAACCGCACCGGCCGGACCTCGCGCCAGACCTCCTCCGCCGCCACCAGCCATTCGGGTTCGGCAAGGTCGTACGCCTGGGTCAGGATCCGCCGGAGCGACCCCAACGCGGCCGGGACCGTGGCCGAGGCCGCCATCACCCACACCGGGATCCCGTTGGCGCGCAAGCGTTCCACGTCCTCCGGGCGGTTCTCCTCCGAGTTGGCCAGCACCAAGTCGGGCGCCAGGTCCAGCACGGCGTCGATCTTCGGGTACTTCGAGCCGCCCACCCGCGGGACGTCCAGGTCGGCCGGGTGCGTGCAGTAGTCGGTCGCCCCGGCGAGCCGGCCGGGCGCGCTGACCTCGACCGCTTCGGTCAGCGACGGCACCAGGGACACCACGCGGAAAGCCGGGCCGGTCAGCGGCACCGGCTCCCCGAGATCGTCGACGAGGTTCATGCGCGTTCGAACGACACCTTCCGCTTCTCGACGTCGACCGCGGTCAGCCGGACGTCGATCCGCTCCCCCGCGGTCAGCTTCTCCCCCGCGCACTTCGCCATCACCGTCGGGTCCTCGACCAGGATCTCCGCCTTGTTCTCGTCCGCGCGCAGCACCACCGCGCTGAACTCGCCGCCGATGTGCTCGGCCAGCACCCACGCCTCGACCTGGTCGATGCACGCCCGCTCGACCTTCGCGGCGAGCGTGTCCGACGCCGTCATGCGCTCCGGGACGTCCGCGAGCGCCGCGCGCACCCACTCCGGCACCTCGCGCCCGGCCGAAACGGCCAGGCAGATCTCCGTCGCGAACCGGTCGACCAGCCGCCGGATCGGCGCCGTGACGTGCGCGTACGCGCCGCCGATACCCGCGTGCGTCGTCAACGACGGCAGTTCGCCGTCGAACGCCGTGTACCCCGCGCCGCGCAACAGGCGCGTCGTGTCGGCGTAGAGCGCCATCGACGCCGGCTGCCCGGGGTCCAACCGGGACAGGAACTCCGAGACCGTCGTCTTCGGCGCCCAGGCGATGCCCAGCGCTTCGGCCGAGCGCCGCAGCCAGTCGACGGCTTCGGGCTCCGGATCGGGCAACGTGCGCAGGACCCCGACCCGCGCGTCGATCATGATCCGCGCCGCGGCCATCCCGGTGAGCAGCGAGATCTCGGCGTTCCAGGCGTCGACGGCGGTGCGCGGCCGGCGCGCCAGCACCCACCCGCCGTCCGGGTCGCCGCTGATCTCCTGCTCCGGCAGCTGCAGCTCGACGGCGCCGCGCCGGACGGCCAGCTCGCGTCGTCGCCGTCCCAGCTCGGGCAACGCGGCCACCGACGGGTGCGGGTTTCCGGCATCCAGGGCGGCTTGCACCGTCTCGTAGTCGAACTGCTCGGTGGACCGGACCAGCGCGCGCCGGACGCGGGTCGCCGTCGGTTCGCCCGATTCGTCGGTCTCGATGGTCCAGAGCACCGCGGGCCGGATCTCGCCGGGCAGCAGGCTCGCCGCGCCTTCCGACAGGACCGGCGGGTGCAGCGGGACGTTCCCGTCGGGCAGGTAGAGCGTCTGCCCGCGCGAGCGCGACTCGCGGTCGAGCGCGCCGCCGGGCGGGACGAACGCGGCGAGGTCGGCGATCGCGTAGTGCACGCGGAAGCCGTGCGCGGTCCGTTCGACGACCATCGCCTGGTCGAGGTCTTTCGAGCCCGGCGGGTCGATGGTGACGAACGGCAGGTCCGTCGCGTCCTCGCGCGGGCCGGCGCTCGCCAGTGGGTCGAGCACCGCGGCTTCCGCCTCGGCCAGCACCTCGGGCCCGAACGACTCCGGCAGCGAAAACTCGGCACGCAGGGGGCCGAAGTCCCCGCCCGCCGAGTGTGTCCTGATCACGAGGGGAGGCACCCCCCAACCCTAACCCTCGAAGGGCCCGATGATCGCCCGATCGGGCGCGGGCCGGTCGGGTGTACGTTGACTTCGCAATAATGAAAACCGTCTTCATTTCCAGAAGGGGCTCCGATCGTGAAGATCGCGTTCGTCGGCAAGGGCGGCAGCGGGAAGACCACGCTGTCATCGCTGTTCGTCGCGTACCTCGCCGACGCCGGACTGCCGGTGCTGGCCATCGACGCCGACATCAACCAGCACCTCGCCGTGGCACTCGGCGCGCCCGAGGAGGAAGCGCTCGCCTGGCCGACGCTCGGCGACAACATGGCCCTGATCAAGGACTACCTGCGCGGCGACAACCCGCGGATCGCCGACGCGGCGTCGATGATCAAGACGACGCCGCCGGGGCGGGGGTCGCGTCTGGTCCGGCCGTTCGAGGACAACCCGGTGTTCTCGGCGTGTTTCCGCCAGCTGGGCGGCGTGCGGCTCGGCGTAACCGGGCAGTTCGACGAGGACGACCTGGGCGTCAAGTGCTACCACTCGAAGGTGGGGGCCGCGGAACTGCTGCTGAACCACATGGTCGACGTCGAAGGCGAGTACGTCGTCATGGACATGACCGCGGGGGCGGACGCGTTCGCGTCGGGGCTGTTCACGCGGTTCGACGTGACGTTCCTGGTGTGCGAGCCGACGGTCCGCAGCGTGGGCGTGTACCGGCAGTACGCGGACTACGCGCGCGACTTCGGCGTGCGGCTCGTGGTGGTGGGCAACAAGGTGACCGACGCCGAGGACGTCGAGTTCCTGCAGGAGCAGGTCGGCGACGCGCTGCTGGGGTGGATGTCGGCGTCGCGCCACGTCCGCGCGGCGGAGCGCGGCACGGCCCGGCCGATCACCGAGCTCGAGCCGCGCAACCTCTCGACCCTTCGCACGATGCAGACGACGGTCGACGCCGAGCAGCGCGACTGGGCGCACTACCAGCGTCAGGCCGTCGAGTTCCACCTGCGCAACGCGGCCGCGTGGGCGGGCGACAGCCTGGCCGCGCAGGTGGACCCGGAGTTCGTGCTGGGCCCGGGGTTGTCGGTCTAGTCGTCGGCCTCCTCGGCATCGGCCCGCCGGGTCCGTTCCCGCGCGATGTCGAGGGCCCGCCGGGCGGTGGCTTCGTCGGGGTACGGGCCGAGCAGGTCGATGCTGCGGCTGCGCTCGAGGTGCTCGACCTGGTGGGTGCGGGTGTTGTAGTACCACCCCTGGTCCGGGTTCGGATCTTTGGACATGGTCCTAGGTTCGCACCACCGGGCCGGGTTGTCAGCGCTTGTACCGGTAGGGGATCTCGGTCGGCGTCCCGGTGGGGCCGAAGTCCTGGTTTTCCTCCGGCTCGGCGGGCTGGTCGCTGAACTCGTCGAACCAGCCGCGCGGGGTACCGCGGGGCGGAGTGGGCGGTTCCTGCCGCGAGGGCTGCGGGAGGGCGGTATCGCGCCCGGGAAAAACCGGCGGCGCCGAGTTCGGGGGAACGGGGGGCATCGTCCCGGGCCCGGGGAAGACGGGCCGCGCCGGGGCGGCGTGGCGGGCCGGGAAGGGCTGGGGGGTCGACTCCGGGCCGGGGAAGACCGGCTTGGAGCGGGTCGGTGGGGCGGGGTTGGCGGGCGGAGCCCAGGGAGGGGTGGCTGTCGCCGGGGGGTGCGGGGGGTTGGGGTGCTGGGAGCTGGTGGGGTGCGGCTGGGGTGCGGGTTGGTGCTGAGTAGGCGCCTGCGGTGACTGCTGCGCGGCGGGCGGTTGCTGCTGGGCAGGCGACTGCTGCGCAGCCGCC
>NZ_CABVGP010000006.1 GCF_902497555.1 Amycolatopsis camponoti
GAATATGTTGCCAGTAATCCGCAAATCACTACCGATGTTGCCGCATTTTTTCCAATCGTGCTTCTGGGAGCAGAAGCAGCAGATCCTGGCCTTGCTCCAGCAAATTTAGTTAGTCCGGACATGGGGGTAATTCTTAATTCTGCACGTAATCGCTGTTTGTCAGAATTACAATCTGATCTCAAGGCAGCACCTAAAACAGTCTTTAAACCGAATGTAGATTTGACACATTTGACAAATTATTTAAAAAAACAGTCTATTGAGAATATGACACCTAGTGTGCCGCTGCTAATTGTACAAGGTGATAAAGACCAGCTTGTAGATTACCGTGGTACTTATGCTTACTATCAGCAAGTATGTAAGAATCAAAAACCTATTGCCTTTCACCCAGTCAAGAATGGAGATCATCGTGACTCTTTAAGACAAAGTGAATTCCTGATTGGAAGCTTTATCAATTCAGTTGAACAAGGGAAAACTATCAATACCTGCAATTCAAAATGATACGGTAGGCTTAGGATTTTGAACTCAAAATAAAGCTATACAGTAGAAGATTAAAATATTTCGAGTTTTAATATATAAATGGAAATAAATCAAAATGATGCCGCAAAGGTTATTATCCCTGACGAATAAAGTAGCACTTGTAACAGGCGGTGCAGCAGGTATTGGGAAAGCCAGCGCTCTCATTCTTGCTCAAGCAGGCTCGGACGTTATGATTGCCGATTTAAATTTAGACGCAGCTAAACATACAGCTGAAGAAATCAAGAAGTTGACTGGACGCAACATAGAATATGTTGCATGCAATATTCTGCAAGATGATCAATTGGTCAATGCAGTGAATAAAACAATCGAAACCTTTGGTCACATTCACATCTTAGTGAACAATGCTGGTGGTGGTGGCGGTGGCCGTGAATCTCCTGATCAAATTAGCGTAGATACTATAGAACGTGATTTTCAGCTTAATGTGTTTGCTGCTTGGCGATTGTGTCAACTCGTCGCACCGCATATGAATAAAGCTGGTGACGGCTCAATCATAAATATCAGCTCTATGAGTTCAATTAACAAAAGCCCTGCTATGAGCGGATATGCATCATCAAAAGCAGCGTTAAATCATATGGTCGCTAATTTGGCACATGATTTTGGTCCGAATATACGTATTAATGCTGTAGGACCTGGAGCGATTCGTACCGCAGCATTAGAAAAAGTACTGAAGCCTGAGATTGAAAAAACAATGCTCTCCCATACACCATTACAACGATTAGGTGAACCGGAAGATATTGCGAGAGCTGTGCTATTCTTTGCCTCACCTATTTCATCATGGATTTCTGGACAAACCTTATTTGTAAATGGTGGTGGTGTACAAACACTTGATTAAAGAGTGGCTGTCTAAAACCTAAAACTCTTATAATTTTAATATAAGGTGCAATCTGTATTTGGATGTATAACAACAAGCCTAAAGCTGCTACACAGGTCTCAATTCCCCCCCATTTAACATAATGGATATTATACGAAGTACACTTGTATATGAATATAAATATCAAATACTTAATAAAACCAGAAAAATCTAAAAATGCCCAAAAAGCCGACTTTGAAACAAGTCGGCTTTTTTATGAGCAGTTTTGATACTTCTTGCCAATAATTTTGACTAAAAATTACACGAATCTGGTTGAGTGATACAATTTTGTGATACATTATTGTATATACAAATTTGAATGTTTTTTATGGAACAGTATTTTGAATGGGATGAGGCTAAGAATCGAAAGAATCAGAAAAAGCATGATATCTCTTTCGAAACTGCAAGCCTTGTTTTTGAAGATCCATTACGGATCTCAATCCAAGACAGACATACCAATGGTGAAGAACGTTGGCAAACCATTGGACGAGTTAAAGGCGTACTAATGTTATTGGTGGCTCACACCATTTTTGATGAAGATGACTGTGAAATCATCCGAATCATTAGTGCAAGGCAAGTCACTAAAGCGGAGCGAAACAAATATGAGCATGGTTAGATACTCACGCAAAGAGCTAAATGAGAAATTTGGTGAGAAGCAAGATGCTGAAATTCAACGCTTGCTTGCTAAAGGCACGGTTCCTGATGATCAGCTAGATCTATCAGATATTCCTGAAATTACAGACTGGAGCAATGCTGTACGCCAAAATCAATTTTACCGCCCAGTAAAGCAACAAACTTCAATTCGGTTAGATGCTGATGTACTTGCTTGGTTCAAAGCACAAGGCAAAGGTTATCAAACACGTATGAATGAAATTTTACGAGATGCTATGCTAAAAGAATTAAAAAATCATCAATAAAAATGGTAGCTTAGGCTCCCATTTTTGACTTCATTTTTAGGGGGGGATTACCATTCAAAAATTTAAATAGTAGATTTTATAAATTTTCAAGTGTTATATTATAACATAACATTAAATTTGGTTGTTTTATGCTAAATAAAAGTAAACTATTTTTAGCTTTAATTACTTTAGGGGCCTCGAAAATTTTATTGGCAGCTGAAGGGCCTGTTACTACCTTAAATACAATAGTATTAACTGCACAATCTGATGAGTTAGGGTCTGAGCTGTTAGGCAAAAGTCTAAATGTTAGTAATCAGTTTATTGATACTAGTAAACTTAAACAGCGTTCGACAACTCTAGGGGATGCCTTGGGTACGGAATTAGGAATTCATTCTAATCAATATGGAGGTGGAGCATCTGCTCCTATTATTCGTGGGCAGGAAGGAAAACGTATTAAAGTTTTACAGAATAATGCTGACGTGTTGGATATGTCTAATATGTCTCCAGATCACGCTGTCACAGTTGAACCAAGTTTAGCTAAGTCTATTGAAATTATACGTGGTGCAAGTACCCTTTTGTATAGTTCAAATAGTGCGGCAGGGGTAGTCAATGTCATTGACTATAAAATTCCAACCCAAATGCCTCAAGACGGATTAGAGGGTAACACTACATTACGTTTTAATACTGGCAGTAATGAGAAGTTGACCACAGCAGGTGTAACAGTTGGCTTAAGCCCACGTGTAGCTTTACGGGCAGAAGGGTTATATCGTAATGCTGGTAACTATAAAACTCCTCATTACCAGTCTAGCTCTTATAATTCTTTAGAAGATCTTGAAAACCAAAACATTGTTTATAAAAATTTAAAATACTTACCAGAAAGCTGGGCAGAGTCAAGATTAGGTACGCTCGGATTATCCTGGATAGACGATAATACTTATTTAGGAGTTTCTTATACACATCGTCATGATGAATATGGTTTACCAGCCCATAGCCATTTATATGAAGGTTGTGGTGCCTCTGCAATCAGTATCAATACAAGAATTAGTGGATTAAAAAATTATCTTTTATATTATCCTCAATTGATGGAAGAGCAAGATATTAATTATGTAAATCCACGTCCTGATTGTCATCAGCATAATCATATTCATGAAACTACTTTCTCTCATAATGCTCCTTATATTGACTTAAATACTCGACGTTATGATATGCGTGGAGAATTCACTCAACCATTTACCGGTATTGACAAAATTCGTACCTCATTGAGTTATATAGATTATTTTCACAATGAACTCGAGGGAGATAAGATTACTAACTTTTTTAAAAATACAGGAAAAGTAGGCCGCATAGAGTTATCACATCAGCCATTAGGGGAATTAACTGGTATATTGGGGCTACAATATTTGGAACAGGATAATAGTGCTTTATCACCAGTCCATTCTCAAGAAGGCCATACCACCTATCTAGATACTCAGCAGCTATTAAATCGAAATGTCACTAAAAACTTTAGTGTATTTGGCCTAGAAAAATATAACTGGAACGACTTTACTTTCGAACTAGGTGCTCGTATAGAAAAGCAGAAAGTTAGTATGGATTATGATATAGAAAAAATTAAAGATTCAATGAAACCTTGGCCTAATAAATATAACAGTCCTTATGTAGAAAAAAATAATAAAATCAGGGCTCAAAATTTAAAATCTATTTTAGAAGCTGTTCAACCTAACAAAGAAACAGCTTTTTCTTATGCAGGTACAGTCCACTGGAGATTTGCTCCAAATTATATCTTATCATTAACAGGTACACATCAAGAAAGATTACCTAATGCACAAGAAATGTATACTCATGGTATGCATCTCGCTACTAATTCTTTTGAAATAGGTAACCGCTTTCTAAGAAAAGAGAAATCCAATAATTTAGAAATCAGTCTGGCCTATAAGGATGATTTACTTGATTATCAAATCAGTACTTACTATTATGATTTTGATAACTATATATATTTACAGACACTCAATGAAGTTTTAGGAACTACAAAAGTTAGAGATCAGCATACACTACGTATTAATCATTATAGCCAGTCTGCTGCTAATTTTTATGGATTAGAGGGCAACATAGGGTATCAATTTAATTCTGTTTATCACGGCTCTCTTTTTGGAGATTATGTGAAAGGCCGTTTAACAAATTTACCTGATGCTGTAATTGCATACGATATCTGGAATAGAGAACCGACTTTAGCTCCCCAAAAGGATCGTTACACTCCTAGATTACCTCCTGCTCGTTTGGGTGCAGCTAAAGCTTCGAATTTTGATGAATCGCTTAAAGGTGAAATAGAATATTATCGAGTCTTTAAACAAGATAATATTTCTAAATTTGAGCAGGTTACATCAGGTTATAATATGCTTAATATGACTTTAGCATATAAAAATAAGCTATCTCACACAGAATATGATTTATTCTTTAAAGCGAATAATTTACTTGATCAGAAAGTCTATGCCCATGAAACATTTTTGCCATATATTCCCCAAATTGGAAGAAATTTTAGTTTAGGCTTAAATCTTAATTTCTAGATAAGATACTGTAATCTTCTAAGAAAATTTCTTAGAAGATTTTTCTTATAAAATGATTAGATTAATAATTAAGCTTTTAAGATTAGGAATAAATGAATGTCTTTTTTTAAAAAAAACATCACTAATACTTTAAACTTATTTGATATTTTTATATTAACCTTAATTTTTTTTGGTCAAGCAATATACCAATCAACAGAAGAATTTTTGAATTCATCTGATTATGGAGATACTGCTTTAATTAGCTCATATGATTTGAAAATAGCAAATTATTGGGGAATAGGTTTTGAGCTCTTAAGCCTAGGAATAGCAGCTATTTACTTATTTATACGTCATTTTAATTTTCGATTATTTAATTTCAATATTAATAGATATACTATACCATTAACATTAATTTTTATTTTAACCGCAGATATAATTGCCAGTTTATATGACTATTTATCATTTAATTTTTTTTCAATACTTCCAAAAAAGGTTAATACAGATAATATAGATTTTTCATGGTCAGTAGATTTTATTTTTTATTCATTATTAAATGGATTTTATGAAGAATTTTTTTTCTTGGGTATATTATTTTTTATTTCAAAAAAATATTATCCTATAATGTATATTTATAGTCTTTTGATTCGATTTAGTTTCCATACCTATCAAGGTATTTCTGATGCATTAGCAATCACCACTCTAGGTATTGTATTTATAATTTTCCGGCAAAGATTCTATAGTCTTATCCCTTTTATGCTTGCTCATGCATTTTTTGATGTATTTGGCTTAGGAGTTCTAGGGACTTTTCTGTACTGAACCAGTAATTTTAATTAAAAAAATGAAAATACAAGTATGTTTACAAATAGATATAAATTATAGATAAGAAATTAATTTAGAAGACTAGAGACATCAGTTAAGTTTCCGGGTTAAGCTAGATTTAATTGGTTATGTGCATACTAATCCAATCCTGGGCTTTTTGTTCAATCTCATCATTGGCCGAGAACATACTTGGATTCGTAAGCCTGATATTTTCCTGACAACTTCCACTGGCAAAGTAGTATGCAAAAAGTTGTACATTTTGTCTATTTTCACAAAGCGTACATGGCTTTGAAAGCTGAATAATATTATCTGACACTACTTTACCCTCTTATAGTTATCATCTGCATATGAATAACCTTTAGCTTGTATCATTCTAACCTCATCTTTAGAAGCGCCATTTTTCATTAAGAGCCACAACATCATGAAATATAGTCCAGAAAAGTCTTCATAGTATTTTTCAGAAAAATTATTATCTTCCTCAAAATCATCTATTCGCTTTTCTAATCGATTCACCAGATCCTCAATACGATCGGCTTGCTGTTTAACAGCAATAGATTGAAAATCATTGGTCAAAATTTTACTGAATAATTTACTGGTTCTGATTCCTTCTGAATTAGCCAATTGATCGTAGAATTCTGCTACTTGTGGATCTAACCTGACTGCATAAGTTTTGACTTTTTCGCCCATAAATTACACCTCTTATTAAAATTAGATTTTGTACAAAATTAAATATATATAATTCAACTAATTAAATAAAAAATAATAGGTAGATTACGTACAAACCTATTTGTACAGAATTAATTTATTTTAAAACAAAAACTTATTTAAATATAATGCTTTTTTTATGTACAACAATGAGTACATAATTTTTATTAAATTTATCAATACTTTATCTAAAAAAAGTATGGTTTTCATGTACAAGCATGTGCACAGCATAAAAAACATATAATTCAACTACTTATTCTAAAAAAATACTATTTTTCTGTACACGTTTCTGAAACCCTAAAAAATCGCTGAAATCCTTATCCTGTAAGGCTTTGAAGGGTTTCATCGTTAGATGCGTGGTGTGTGACAAAAAAATCCCGGCATGTGCCGGATCTTGGATTGGAAAATTGGCTAAAGTGACGTAGGGCCGGTGCTTGGTTTTGCATGGAAAAAAGTATTTATTTCCTTGTTTAGAAAAACGTAAAAATCAATTTTTTGTCCATTCATCCAGGTTAAAAATTTCAACCTAAAATTTTAATTATGAAAAGCTTCACAGAAAGCGTTCAAATGCGATTTAAGAGCCTTTACCTAAAAAACATAGGTTCCATAGTTAAAAACAGAAAACAGCTCAAAAAACGCAAATGAGCACGAAATAAAGAGGGATTTTGACTTTAGATAGATGCATAGAGCGAGTGTCTACGAGCGAACTATCAAAATTTGCGCCTAGACCCTCTGAAAAACATTTTTTTGTCCTTTTTAGCCTAAGAAAGCGTAAGTTTCATACAGAAATTTGCTCCTGGATCGAGCGTAGCGAGTAAAAAAGTTTTATGAGCGAAGCGAATTCCGAGTTGCTTTTGCTTTTTCTTAAAGTCACGCAAGTATTAACCAAAAAATTGCCCCAACGAACTGAGCGAAAGCGAAGTTCAATAGAGTTTGAGCGAAGCGAAAACCAAGGGCAATTTTTCATTCCCTGGGCTTTTAATTATTTTAAATTTTTTAAATGCTTTTAAATGGCTTGAAAGCCTTATGAATAAAGGGTTTTAGCTCTTATATGTCCACGTTTACCTTGCAATATGTCCACGTTTACCTTGCAATATGTCCACGTTTACCTTGCAATATGTCCACGTTTACCTTGCATTAGTACACAAATAATATTAACGTGTACTTATACACAATAAAAAAATAGTGGCTATGAGAGATTTAGTTGTAAAAGACAATGCCTTAATCAACGCAAGCTATAACTTAGACTTAGTAGAACAACGTTTAATTTTATTGGCTATTGTTGAAGCAAGGGAAAGTGGGAAAGGGATTAATGCAAATGATCCATTAGAAGTTCATGCAGATAGTTATATCAATCAATTTGGTGTACACCCGTAATACAGCTTTATCAAGCCTTGAAAAGATGCTTGTAAGGATTTATTCCTTGCGTCAATTTAGCTATCAAGAAAAAAGCTAATGGGAATATCGAATATTGTTATGAGTCGTTGGGTATCTCAAATTGCTTATAACGACAATGAAGCAACTGTAGACTTAATATTTGCACCTGCTGTTGTTCCCTTCATAACCCGACTGGAAGAACAATTTACTAAATATGAATTACAGCAAGTTAGTAGTCTTAGTAGCGCTTATGCCATTCGCTTATATGAGCTTCTAATTCAGTGGCGAAGCACTGGTAAAACCCCAACCATAGAACTACAAGAATTTAGAAAGAAGTTAGGCGTTCTTGATAATGAATATTTACGGATGGCTCATTTAAAAGAGCGTGTTTTAGAGCTTTCAATTAAACAAATAAATGAGCATACGGATATAACTGTAAAATATGAACAGCATAAAAGAGGACGTTCTATTTCAGGATTTTCTTTTACCTTTAAACAGAAGAAGAAGGATAGCCCATCAATAGAAAGAGATCCGAACACTTTGGAGCTTTTTTCAAAGATGACCGATGCTCAACGGCATATGTTTGCAAATAAACTTTCAGAACTCCCTGAAATGGGTCGCTATTCACAAGGAACAGAAAGCTACCAACAGTTTGCTGTACGTATTGCTGAGATGCTACAAGATCCCGCTCAATTCAAAGAGCTATACCCATACCTAAAAAAAGTGGGATACATGCCATCAAATAAAAAGGACACCGTAAATGGCTAAGTTATCACTAAGTGAAGTATCTAAAAAATTTCATGTGGATAGATCAACCATTTACAGAGCTGTACGTAATGGACGCTTATCACGCTCCAGTGATGGACAATTCGATCTAGCAGAGGTCATACGATGCTTTGGAGAACCTGAGCAAACATCTCAAAAAATTGAATCATCTAAGCAAGAAGGTGATGAATCTACAAAAAAACTTATTGCCCATTTAGAAAATGAAGTCAAAAAATACCAAGAACGTGAAGAACGGTTAATGCAACAAATTGACCGTATGCAAACACTCATTGAGCTGAAAAGTGTTGCACCTGCCACAGCAGCACCACACCAAGATGCTACGGCATGCGACACCAAGATGCCACAGCATGCGACAACACAACAAGACACTGATAACAAAAAGAATAATGAATTAAATATTGCAGAAAATGTAGCAGTGCCACAGCAAGAAACTACGGCATACCACACCCAAACGCTACAGCATGCCACGTTGCAAAGTGTGGCAGTGCCACAACACAAAAAACGTGGTTTATTTGGCCGTGTGCTGAATGCCGTCTTTGATAATGACTGAGCAATAAGGGTGAAAGATCATGCCGAAACTGAAAGACATTGCCCTGGGAATTATTGTGGCTCCGCTGCTGATTCCGATCATGCTGATTGCATCGTACCAGGATAAAAAGGCGCTAAAGAAAGACCAAAATAAACGCCAAAAGAAAAAGACCAGGCATCCTGATTATTCAATTGAGCTAATCAAAGTGTGGAACATTGATGAAATAATAGGCGTGGAACGTAAAAGTCAAAAAAGCGAACAGGGATGCTCGGGCTATAAACTAGAAACTACAGCGTTGAATTATAAGGATAATTATACAGCATTTCGTATAAGGTGTATTATGTTATTTTTAGGAAGTCTTTAGAGTTGGCCTTCAAGTAACTGACCTATTTCTAACCTGGTATAGCCACGTTCTTTAAAGATCAAAATAATTGCTTTTTTATAATCTTCAGAAGTAGAAGTCTTATATTTAATTATCAGTTGATTCTCGGAATTCAGCTCAAGATCATTTTTGATGGTCAATACTTCGCTAGAGATCTTATTAAAGATATTTAGGTTAAACATACAGGCTCTCGTCATCCGTATTATAGCGGCCCGACTATAACGAATACCTGTCTTAGCTACGCTAGACACCCTTAGCCGCAAGGATTACAAATTAAGAAAAATTCTGCAAGTTTCTGCCAATTGAAAGAATAAATAATATCTCCCAAATGCCATCCATTTAACATAATGGCGGTTATACGAAGTCGACTTGTAATGCAATTTGCATTACAGTACTCCTAGTACATTAAATAACTGGGAGATATGATGGCTACTGTTAACTTCAGGGTCGATGAAGCCCTTAAAGAAAAATCCTATTCCATCCTTAAAGAACAAGGTATTGCACCTACAGATTTCTTTACTAGTATTCTTGAGTATGTTGCTACGACTGGGAAACTACCTGTCAAAAAAGCTTTGCTTTCAGAAGAAGATGAAGAATTGTTAGCTCTTGTCCGTAAGCGCATTAATGACCCTAAAGAGATGTTTGAGGAAGTCACATTAGATGACTTATAAGCTTTTACGTCACAAGGACTTTACAGCAGAATGGGAAAAACTCCCTGTTGCTATACGGGATCAATTTAAGAAGAAACTAGCCAAAGTCATAGAGCAGCCACATATTCCAAAGAATATGCTGAGAGGCGATCTTGCAGGTTGCTATAAAATTAAATTATTAAAAGCTGGTGTCAGACTTGTCTATCAAGTTAAAGATGATCAGGTAGTTATCTTGCTCATCACAGTCGGGAAACGAGCTGATAGCATAGTTTATGACGAAGCTAAAAAGCGCATTAAAGACTAAAAATGGGAGCTTATAGCTCCCATTTTTTGACTTCGTATAACGTGTATTATGTTAATTTTAGGAAAATTTTATAATCTTTATGAAAGTAACATAATAAAATAAGCCTTAAATCATCACCATAAAACTTAGGCTCATACCGAATTTTTAATACTTTGTTTAGAAAGCTAGATAAAGCTGATACATTAAAAATGATATTATAAAAAAGATGGTGCCAGTAATGAAAATTAAACATCCCATTTTAAAATTGGTCCTAAGCTGCCTTGGCTTAACTTCAACATGCGTAATAGCCTCTCCTGTATTTCCAAATAACAATAAAGTCCAAACGTCTAATATCTCCAGCAAAACGCCAGGAACAATTTTATCTATACAAGAAGAGAATACCGGTCTATTTACGAATGCTTCACAGCGGTTCTTAATCACTTATCGTAGTCGCGGAGTACAGTCTGAGCCAATTGTCACTTCAGGATATCTTTTACTGCCTAAAGCTAAAGTTCCTCAAGGAGGTTGGCCTGTCCTTGTTTGGGCTCATGGCACAACTGGTGTAGCAGATACTTGTGCCCCTTCCGGAGATTATGCCGGTGGCCCAGTCCATGTCTATCAACAAATTGCTGCGAAAGCACTAAATGCCTGGCTAGCCCGTGGATATGCAGTTATCGCACCTGATTATCAGGGGTTAGGTACTCCAGGTGGACATCCATATATGAATGCACAAAGTCAGCTGCACACTGTCGTGGATGCTGTCCGGGCCACCCATCATTTACAACCCTATAAGTTTAGTAAAAACTGGTATGTAATGGGGCATAGCCAAGGCGGTGCAGCATCTCTGAAGGTTGCAGCGGACGGTCAGAAAGACGCACCTGAATTTAATCTGCGTGGAGCAATAGCACTCGCACCAGGTGGGTATCAATATGAGGGAATTGCTGAATATGTTGCCAGTAATCCGCAAATCACTACCGATGTTGCCGCATTTTTTCCAATCGTGCTTCTGGGAGCAGAAGCAGCAGATCCTGGCCTTGCTCCAGCAAATTTAGTTAGTCCGGACATGGGGGTAATTCTTAATTCTGCACGTAATCGCTGTTTGTCAGAATTACAATCTGATCTCAAGGCAGCACCTAAAACAGTCTTTAAACCGAATGTAGATTTGACACATTTGACAAATTATTTAAAAAAACAGTCTATTGAGAATATGACACCTAGTGTGCCGCTGCTAATTGTACAAGGTGATAAAGACCAGCTTGTAGATTACCGTGGTACTTATGCTTACTATCAGCAAGTATGTAAGAATCAAAAACCTATTGCCTTTCACCCAGTCAAGAATGGAGATCATCGTGACTCTTTAAGACAAAGTGAATTCCTGATTGGAAGCTTTATCAATTCAGTTGAACAAGGGAAAACTATCAATACCTGCAATTCAAAATGATACGGTAGGCTTAGGATTTTGAACTCAAAATAAAGCTATACAGTAGAAGATTAAAATATTTCGAGTTTTAATATATAAATGGAAATAAATCAAAATGATGCCGCAAAGGTTATTATCCCTGACGAATAAAGTAGCACTTGTAACAGGCGGTGCAGCAGGTATTGGGAAAGCCAGCGCTCTCATTCTTGCTCAAGCAGGCTCGGACGTTATGATTGCCGATTTAAATTTAGACGCAGCTAAACATACAGCTGAAGAAATCAAGAAGTTGACTGGACGCAACATAGAATATGTTGCATGCAATATTCTGCAAGATGATCAATTGGTCAATGCAGTGAATAAAACAATCGAAACCTTTGGTCACATTCACATCTTAGTGAACAATGCTGGTGGTGGTGGCGGTGGCCGTGAATCTCCTGATCAAATTAGCGTAGATACTATAGAACGTGATTTTCAGCTTAATGTGTTTGCTGCTTGGCGATTGTGTCAACTCGTCGCACCGCATATGAATAAAGCTGGTGACGGCTCAATCATAAATATCAGCTCTATGAGTTCAATTAACAAAAGCCCTGCTATGAGCGGATATGCATCATCAAAAGCAGCGTTAAATCATATGGTCGCTAATTTGGCACATGATTTTGGTCCGAATATACGTATTAATGCTGTAGGACCTGGAGCGATTCGTACCGCAGCATTAGAAAAAGTACTGAAGCCTGAGATTGAAAAAACAATGCTCTCCCATACACCATTACAACTTGGGGTCCAGGTGAACCGGAAGATATTTGCGAGAGCTGTGCTATTCTTTGCCTCACCTATTTCATCATGGATTTCTGGACAAACCTTATTTGTAAATGGTGGTGGTGTACAAACACTTGATTAAAGAGTGGCTGTCTAAAACCTAAAACTCTTATAATTTTAATATAAGGTGCAATCTGTATTTGGATGTATAACAACAAGCCTAAAGCTGCTACACAGGTCTCAATTCCCCCCCATTTAACATAATGGATATTATACGAAGTACACTTGTATGAATATAAATATCAAATACTTAATAAAACCAGAAAAATCTAAAAATGCCCAAAAAGCCGACTTTGAAACAAGTCGGCTTTTTTATGAGCAGTTTTGATACTTCTTGCCAATAATTTTGACTAAAAATTACACGAATCTGGTTGAGTGATACAATTTTGTGATACATTATTGTATATACAAATTTGAATGTTTTTTATGGAACAGTATTTTGAATGGGATGAGGCTAAGAATCGAAAGAATCAGAAAAAGCATGATATCTCTTTCGAAACTGCAAGCCTTGTTTTTGAAGATCCATTACGGATCTCAATCCAAGACAGACATACCAATGGTGAAGAACGTTGGCAAACCATTGGACGAGTTAAAGGCGTACTAATGTTATTGGTGGCTCACACCATTTTTGATGAAGATGACTGTGAAATCATCCGAATCATTAGTGCAAGGCAAGTCACTAAAGCGGAGCGAAACAAATATGAGCATGGTTAGATACTCACGCAAAGAGCTAAATGAGAAATTTGGTGAGAAGCAAGATGCTGAAATTCAACGCTTGCTTGCTAAAGGCACGGTTCCTGATGATCAGCTAGATCTATCAGATATTCCTGAAATTACAGACTGGAGCAATGCTGTACGCCAAAATCAATTTTACCGCCCAGTAAAGCAACAAACTTCAATTCGGTTAGATGCTGATGTACTTGCTTGGTTCAAAGCACAAGGCAAAGGTTATCAAACACGTATGAATGAAATTTTACGAGATGCTATGCTAAAAGAATTAAAAAATCATCAATAAAAATGGTAGCTTAGGCTCCCATTTTTGACTTCATTTTTAGGGGGGGATTACCATTCAAAAATTTAAATAGTAGATTTTATAAATTTTCAAGTGTTATATTATAACATAACATTAAATTTGGTTGTTTTATGCTAAATAAAAGTAAACTATTTTTAGCTTTAATTACTTTAGGGGCCTCGAAAATTTTATTGGCAGCTGAAGGGCCTGTTACTACCTTAAATACAATAGTATTAACTGCACAATCTGATGAGTTAGGGTCTGAGCTGTTAGGCAAAAGTCTAAATGTTAGTAATCAGTTTATTGATACTAGTAAACTTAAACAGCGTTCGACAACTCTAGGGGATGCCTTGGGTACGGAATTAGGAATTCATTCTAATCAATATGGAGGTGGAGCATCTGCTCCTATTATTCGTGGGCAGGAAGGAAAACGTATTAAAGTTTTACAGAATAATGCTGACGTGTTGGATATGTCTAATATGTCTCCAGATCACGCTGTCACAGTTGAACCAAGTTTAGCTAAGTCTATTGAAATTATACGTGGTGCAAGTACCCTTTTGTATAGTTCAAATAGTGCGGCAGGGGTAGTCAATGTCATTGACTATAAAATTCCAACCCAAATGCCTCAAGACGGATTAGAGGGTAACACTACATTACGTTTTAATACTGGCAGTAATGAGAAGTTGACCACAGCAGGTGTAACAGTTGGCTTAAGCCCACGTGTAGCTTTACGGGCAGAAGGGTTATATCGTAATGCTGGTAACTATAAAACTCCTCATTACCAGTCTAGCTCTTATAATTCTTTAGAAGATCTTGAAAACCAAAACATTGTTTATAAAAATTTAAAATACTTACCAGAAAGCTGGGCAGAGTCAAGATTAGGTACGCTCGGATTATCCTGGATAGACGATAATACTTATTTAGGAGTTTCTTATACACATCGTCATGATGAATATGGTTTACCAGCCCATAGCCATTTATATGAAGGTTGTGGTGCCTCTGCAATCAGTATCAATACAAGAATTAGTGGATTAAAAAATTATCTTTTATATTATCCTCAATTGATGGAAGAGCAAGATATTAATTATGTAAATCCACGTCCTGATTGTCATCAGCATAATCATATTCATGAAACTACTTTCTCTCATAATGCTCCTTATATTGACTTAAATACTCGACGTTATGATATGCGTGGAGAATTCACTCAACCATTTACCGGTATTGACAAAATTCGTACCTCATTGAGTTATATAGATTATTTTCACAATGAACTCGAGGGAGATAAGATTACTAACTTTTTTAAAAATACAGGAAAAGTAGGCCGCATAGAGTTATCACATCAGCCATTAGGGGAATTAACTGGTATATTGGGGCTACAATATTTGGAACAGGATAATAGTGCTTTATCACCAGTCCATTCTCAAGAATGCATTACCACCCTATCTAGATACTCAGCGGCTATTAAAACGTCGAGAATGTCGCTTCGCTTTAATTAGTAATTTGGCCTAGAAAAATATAACTGGAACGACTTTACTTTCGAACTAGGTGCTCGTATAGAAAAGCAGAAAGTTAGTATGGATTATGATATAGAAAAAATTAAAGATTCAATGAAACCTTGGCCTAATAAATATAACAGTCCTTATGTAGAAAAAAATAATAAAATCAGGGCTCAAAATTTAAAATCTATTTTAGAAGCTGTTCAACCTAACAAAGAAACAGCTTTTTCTTATGCAGGTACAGTCCACTGGAGATTTGCTCCAAATTATATCTTATCATTAACAGGTACACATCAAGAAAGATTACCTAATGCACAAGAAATGTATACTCATGGTATGCATCTCGCTACTAATTCTTTTGAAATAGGTAACCGCTTTCTAAGAAAAGAGAAATCCAATAATTTAGAAATCAGTCTGGCCTATAAGGATGATTTACTTGATTATCAAATCAGTACTTACTATTATGATTTTGATAACTATATATATTTACAGACACTCAATGAAGTTTTAGGAACTACAAAAGTTAGAGATCAGCATACACTACGTATTAATCATTATAGCCAGTCTGCTGCTAATTTTTATGGATTAGAGGGCAACATAGGGTATCAATTTAATTCTGTTTATCACGGCTCTCTTTTTGGAGATTATGTGAAAGGCCGTTTAACAAATTTACCTGATGCTGTAATTGCATACGATATCTGGAATAGAGAACCGACTTTAGCTCCCCAAAAGGATCGTTACACTCCTAGATTACCTCCTGCTCGTTTGGGTGCGGCTAAAAAGCTACGTTTTGATGAATCGCTTAAAGGTGAAATAGAATATTATCGAGTCTTTAAACAAGATAATATTTCTAAATTTGAGCAGGTTACATCAGGTTATAATATGCTTAATATGACTTTAGCATATAAAAATAAGCTATCTCACACAGAATATGATTTATTCTTTAAAGCGAATAATTTACTTGATCAGAAAGTCTATGCCCATGAAACATTTTTGCCATATATTCCCCAAATTGGAAGAAATTTTAGTTTAGGCTTAAATCTTAATTTCTAGATAAGATACTGTAATCTTCTAAGAAAATTTCTTAGAAGATTTTTCTTATAAAATGATTAGATTAATAATTAAGCTTTTAAGATTAGGAATAAATGAATGTCTTTTTTTAAAAAAAACATCACTAATACTTTAAACTTATTTGATATTTTTATATTAACCTTAATTTTTTTTGGTCAAGCAATATACCAATCAACAGAAGAATTTTTGAATTCATCTGATTATGGAGATACTGCTTTAATTAGCTCATATGATTTGAAAATAGCAAATTATTGGGGAATAGGTTTTGAGCTCTTAAGCCTAGGAATAGCAGCTATTTACTTATTTATACGTCATTTTAATTTTCGATTATTTAATTTCAATATTAATAGATATACTATACCATTAACATTAATTTTTATTTTAACCGCAGATATAATTGCCAGTTTATATGACTATTTATCATTTAATTTTTTTTCAATACTTCCAAAAAAGGTTAATACAGATAATATAGATTTTTCATGGTCAGTAGATTTTATTTTTTATTCATTATTAAATGGATTTTATGAAGAATTTTTTTTCTTGGGTATATTATTTTTTATTTCAAAAAAATATTATCCTATAATGTATATTTATAGTCTTTTGATTCGATTTAGTTTCCATACCTATCAAGGTATTTCTGATGCATTAGCAATCACCACTCTAGGTATTGTATTTATAATTTTCCGGCAAAGATTCTATAGTCTTATCCCTTTTATGCTTGCTCATGCATTTTTTGATGTATTTGGCTTAGGAGTTCTAGGGACTTTTCTGTACTGAACCAGTAATTTTAATTAAAAAAATGAAAATACAAGTATGTTTACAAATAGATATAAATTATAGATAAGAAATTAATTTAGAAGACTAGAGACATCAGTTAAGTTTCCGGGTTAAGCTAGATTTAATTGGTTATGTGCATACTAATCCAATCCTGGGCTTTTTGTTCAATCTCATCATTGGCCGAGAACATACTTGGATTCGTAAGCCTGATATTTTCCTGACAACTTCCACACAGCATCAATCCTGCAAAAAGTTGTACATTTTGTCTATTTTCACAAAGCGTACATGGCTTTGAAAGCTGAATAATATTATCTGACACTACTTTACCCTCTTATAGTTATCATCTGCATATGAATAACCTTTAGCTTGTATCATTCTAACCTCATCTTTAGAAGCGCCATTTTTCATTAAGAGCCACAACATCATGAAATATAGTCCAGAAAAGTCTTCATAGTATTTTTCAGAAAAATTATTATCTTCCTCAAAATCATCTATTCGCTTTTCTAATCGATTCACCAGATCCTCAATACGATCGGCTTGCTGTTTAACAGCAATAGATTGAAAATCATTGGTCAAAATTTTACTGAATAATTTACTGGTTCTGATTCCTTCTGAATTAGCCAATTGATCGTAGAATTCTGCTACTTGTGGATCTAACCTGACTGCATAAGTTTTGACTTTTTCGCCCATAAATTACACCTCTTATTAAAATTAGATTTTGTACAAAATTAAATATATATAATTCAACTAATTAAATAAAAAATAATAGGTAGATTACGTACAAACCTATTTGTACAGAATTAATTTATTTTAAAACAAAAACTTATTTAAATATAATGCTTTTTTTATGTACAACAATGAGTACATAATTTTTATTAAATTTATCAATACTTTATCTAAAAAAAGTATGGTTTTCATGTACAAGCATGTGCACAGCATAAAAAACATATAATTCAACTACTTATTCTAAAAAAATACTATTTTTCTGTACACGTTTCTGAAACCCTAAAAAATCGCTGAAATCCTTATCCTGTAAGGCTTTGAAGGGTTTCATCGTTAGATGCGTGGTGTGTGACAAAAAAATCCCGGCATGTGCCGGATCTTGGATTGGAAAATTGGCTAAAGTGACGTAGGGCCGGTGCTTGGTTTTGCATGGAAAAAAGTATTTATTTCCTTGTTTAGAAAAACGTAAAAATCAATTTTTTGTCCATTCATCCAGGTTAAAAATTTCAACCTAAAATTTTAATTATGAAAAGCTTCACAGAAAGCGTTCAAATGCGATTTAAGAGCCTTTACCTAAAAAACATAGGTTCCATAGTTAAAAACAGAAAACAGCTCAAAAAACGCAAATGAGCACGAAATAAAGAGGGATTTTGACTTTAGATAGATGCATAGAGCGAGTGTCTACGAGCGAACTATCAAAATTTGCGCCTAGACCCTCTGAAAAACATTTTTTTGTCCTTTTTAGCCTAAGAAAGCGTAAGTTTCATACAGAAATTTGCTCCTGGATCGAGCGTAGCGAGTAAAAAAGTTTTATGAGCGAAGCGAATTCCGAGTTGCTTTTGCTTTTTCTTAAAGTCACGCAAGTATTAACCAAAAAATTGCCCCAACGAACTGAGCGAAAGCGAAGTTCAATAGAGTTTGAGCGAAGCGAAAACCAAGGGCAATTTTTCATTCCCTGGGCTTTTAATTATTTTAAATTTTTTAAATGCTTTTAAATGGCTTGAAAGCCTTATGAATAAAGGGTTTTAGCTCTTATATGTCCACGTTTACCTTGCAATATGTCCACGTTTACCTTGCAATATGTCCACGTTTACCTTGCAATATGTCCACGTTTACCTTGCATTAGTACACAAATAATATTAACGTGTACTTATACACAATAAAAAAATAGTGGCTATGAGAGATTTAGTTGTAAAAGACAATGCCTTAATCAACGCAAGCTATAACTTAGACTTAGTAGAACAACGTTTAATTTTATTGGCTATTGTTGAAGCAAGGGAAAGTGGGAAAGGGATTAATGCAAATGATCCATTAGAAGTTCATGCAGATAGTTATATCAATCAATTTAGTGTACACCGTAATACAGCTTATCAAAACCTTAAAAGATGCTATGGGGTTATTCAGCGGAAATCAATTTAGCTACTTATCAAGAGAAAAAAGCTAGTAGGAATATCCGAAATATTATGAGTCGTTGGGTATCTCAAATTGCTTATAACGACAATGAAGCAACTGTAGACTTAATATTTGCACCTGCTGTTGTTCCCTTCATAACCCGACTGGAAGAACAATTTACTAAATATGAATTACAGCAAGTTAGTAGTCTTAGTAGCGCTTATGCCATTCGCTTATATGAGCTTCTAATTCAGTGGCGAAGCACTGGTAAAACCCCAACCATAGAACTACAAGAATTTAGAAAGAAGTTAGGCGTTCTTGATAATGAATATTTACGGATGGCTCATTTAAAAGAGCGTGTTTTAGAGCTTTCAATTAAACAAATAAATGAGCATACGGATATAACTGTAAAATATGAACAGCATAAAAGAGGACGTTCTATTTCAGGATTTTCTTTTACCTTTAAACAGAAGAAGAAGGATAGCCCATCAATAGAAAGAGATCCGAACACTTTGGAGCTTTTTTCAAAGATGACCGATGCTCAACGGCATATGTTTGCAAATAAACTTTCAGAACTCCCTGAAATGGGTCGCTATTCACAAGGAACAGAAAGCTACCAACAGTTTGCTGTACGTATTGCTGAGATGCTACAAGATCCCGCTCAATTCAAAGAGCTATACCCATACCTAAAAAAAGTGGGATACATGCCATCAAATAAAAAGGACACCGTAAATGGCTAAGTTATCACTAAGTGAAGTATCTAAAAAATTTCATGTGGATAGATCAACCATTTACAGAGCTGTACGTAATGGACGCTTATCACGCTCCAGTGATGGACAATTCGATCTAGCAGAGGTCATACGATGCTTTGGAGAACCTGAGCAAACATCTCAAAAAATTGAATCATCTAAGCAAGAAGGTGATGAATCTACAAAAAAACTTATTGCCCATTTAGAAAATGAAGTCAAAAAATACCAAGAACGTGAAGAACGGTTAATGCAACAAATTGACCGTATGCAAACACTCATTGAGCTGAAAAGTGTTGCACCTGCCACAGCAGCACCACACCAAGATGCTACGGCATGCGACACCAAGATGCCACAGCATGCGACAACACAACAAGACACTGATAACAAAAAGAATAATGAATTAAATATTGCAGAAAATGTAGCAGTGCCACAGCAAGAAACTACGGCATACCACACCCAAACGCTACAGCATGCCACGTTGCAAAGTGTGGCAGTGCCACAACACAAAAAACGTGGTTTATTTGGCCGTGTGCTGAATGCCGTCTTTGATAATGACTGAGCAATAAGGGTGAAAGATCATGCCGAAACTGAAAGACATTGCCCTGGGAATTATTGTGGCTCCGCTGCTGATTCCGATCATGCTGATTGCATCGTACCAGGATAAAAAGGCGCTAAAGAAAGACCAAAATAAATTGCCAAAAGACCAGGCATCCCTGATTATTCAGTCGAACAATCAAAAGTGTGGAACATTACAGTAAATAATGGAAAACGATGGAGACGTAAAAGTCATAAAAAACGGAGGATATCGCCAGGCTACTCAAACGCTTCGAAACTAGCGTTGAATTATAAGGATAATTATACAGCATTTCGTATAAGGTGTATTATATTATTTTAGGAAGTCTTTAGAAGTTGGCCTTCAAGTAACTGACCTATTTCTAACCTGGTATAGCCACGTTCTTTAAAGATCAAAATAATTGCTTTTTTATAATCTTCAGAAGTAGAAGTCTTATATTTAATTATCAGTTGATTCTCGGAATTCAGCTCAAGATCATTTTTGATGGTCAATACTTCGCTAGAGATCTTATTAAAGATATTTAGGTTAAACATACAGGCTCTCGTCATCCGTATTATAGCGGCCCGACTATAACGAATACCTGTCTTAGCTACGCTAGACACCCTTAGCCGCAAGGATTACAAATTAAGAAAAATTCTGCAAGTTTCTGCCAATTGAAAGAATAAATAATATCTCCCAAATGCCATCCATTTAACATAATGGCGGTTATACGAAGTCGACTTGTAATGCAATTTGCATTACAGTACTCCTAGTACATTAAATAACTGGGAGATATGATGGCTACTGTTAACTTCAGGGTCGATGAAGCCCTTAAAGAAAAATCCTATTCCATCCTTAAAGAACAAGGTATTGCACCTACAGATTTCTTTACTAGTATTCTTGAGTATGTTGCTACGACTGGGAAACTACCTGTCAAAAAAGCTTTGCTTTCAGAAGAAGATGAAGAATTGTTAGCTCTTGTCCGTAAGCGCATTAATGACCCTAAAGAGATGTTTGAGGAAGTCACATTAGATGACTTATAAGCTTTTACGTCACAAGGACTTTACAGCAGAATGGGAAAAACTCCCTGTTGCTATACGGGATCAATTTAAGAAGAAACTAGCCAAAGTCATAGAGCAGCCACATATTCCAAAGAATATGCTGAGAGGCGATCTTGCAGGTTGCTATAAAATTAAATTATTAAAAGCTGGTGTCAGACTTGTCTATCAAGTTAAAGATGATCAGGTAGTTATCTTGCTCATCACAGTCGGGAAACGAGCTGATAGCATAGTTTATGACGAAGCTAAAAAGCGCATTAAAGACTAAAAATGGGAGCTTATAGCTCCCATTTTTTGACTTCGTATAACGTGTATTATGTTAATTTTAGGAAAATTTTATAATCTTTATGAAAGTAACATAATAAAATAAGCCTTAAATCATCACCATAAAACTTAGGCTCATACCGAATTTTTAATACTTTGTTTAGAAAGCTAGATAAAGCTGATACATTAAAAATGATATTATAAAAAAGATGGTGCCAGTAATGAAAATTAAACATCCCATTTTAAAATTGGTCCTAAGCTGCCTTGGCTTAACTTCAACATGCGTAATAGCCTCTCCTGTATTTCCAAATAACAATAAAGTCCAAACGTCTAATATCTCCAGCAAAACGCCAGGAACAATTTTATCTATACAAGAAGAGAATACCGGTCTATTTACGAATGCTTCACAGCGGTTCTTAATCACTTATCGTAGTCGCGGAGTACAGTCTGAGCCAATTGTCACTTCAGGATATCTTTTACTGCCTAAAGCTAAAGTTCCTCAAGGAGGTTGGCCTGTCCTTGTTTGGGCTCATGGCACAACTGGTGTAGCAGATACTTGTGCCCCTTCCGGAGATTATGCCGGTGGCCCAGTCCATGTCTATCAACAAATTGCTGCGAAAGCACTAAATGCCTGGCTAGCCCGTGGATATGCAGTTATCGCACCTGATTATCAGGGGTTAGGTACTCCAGGTGGACATCCATATATGAATGCACAAAGTCAGCTGCACACTGTCGTGGATGCTGTCCGGGCCACCCATCATTTACAACCCTATAAGTTTAGTAAAAACTGGTATGTAATGGGGCATAGCCAAGGCGGTGCAGCATCTCTGAAGGTTGCAGCGGACGGTCAGAAAGACGCACCTGAATTTAATCTGCGTGGAGCAATAGCACTCGCACCAGGTGGGTATCAATATGAGGTACTTGAATATGTTGCCAGTAATCCGCAAATCACTACCGATGTTGCCGCATTTTTTCCAATCGTGCTTCTGGGAGCAGAAGCAGCAGATCCTGGCCTTGCTCCAGCAAATTTAGTTAGTCCGGACATGGGGGTAATTCTTAATTCTGCACGTAATCGCTGTTTGTCAGAATTACAATCTGATCTCAAGGCAGCACCTAAAACAGTCTTTAAACCGAATGTAGATTTGACACATTTGACAAATTATTTAAAAAAACAGTCTATTGAGAATATGACACCTAGTGTGCCGCTGCTAATTGTACAAGGTGATAAAGACCAGCTTGTAGATTACCGTGGTACTTATGCTTACTATCAGCAAGTATGTAAGAATCAAAAACCTATTGCCTTTCACCCAGTCAAGAATGGAGATCATCGTGACTCTTTAAGACAAAGTGAATTCCTGATTGGAAGCTTTATCAATTCAGTTGAACAAGGGAAAACTATCAATACCTGCAATTCAAAATGATACGGTAGGCTTAGGATTTTGAACTCAAAATAAAGCTATACAGTAGAAGATTAAAATATTTCGAGTTTTAATATATAAATGGAAATAAATCAAAATGATGCCGCAAAGGTTATTATCCCTGACGAATAAAGTAGCACTTGTAACAGGCGGTGCAGCAGGTATTGGGAAAGCCAGCGCTCTCATTCTTGCTCAAGCAGGCTCGGACGTTATGATTGCCGATTTAAATTTAGACGCAGCTAAACATACAGCTGAAGAAATCAAGAAGTTGACTGGACGCAACATAGAATATGTTGCATGCAATATTCTGCAAGATGATCAATTGGTCAATGCAGTGAATAAAACAATCGAAACCTTTGGTCACATTCACATCTTAGTGAACAATGCTGGTGGTGGTGGCGGTGGCCGTGAATCTCCTGATCAAATTAGCGTAGATACTATAGAACGTGATTTTCAGCTTAATGTGTTTGCTGCTTGGCGATTGTGTCAACTCGTCGCACCGCATATGAATAAAGCTGGTGACGGCTCAATCATAAATATCAGCTCTATGAGTTCAATTAACAAAAGCCCTGCTATGAGCGGATATGCATCATCAAAAGCAGCGTTAAATCATATGGTCGCTAATTTGGCACATGATTTTGGTCCGAATATACGTATTAATGCTGTAGGACCTGGAGCGATTCGTACCGCAGCATTAGAAAAAGTACTGAAGCCTGAGATTGAAAAAACAATGCTCTCCCATACACCATTACAAC